>JAFGFM010000091.1 GCA_016931115.1 Deltaproteobacteria bacterium
AGAACTATCTCACCCAGATTATAATCCTTATCGGTTCTGATATTGATGGTCTGGGGTTTATAGCCTTTTGCCTCCAGTGTAATGGTAAAGCTCTTATCAGCGGGAAGGCACTTGAACTCAAAGTCACCAAAGAAGTCTGTCTCTGTGGCCTTATCTATCCTGTCTCCCTTCAGCGTTACCTTTACTCCCTTTGCTCCAACCTCCTGCTTGTCAACATAGATCACCTCTCCGGCTACTAATCTACCGGGAAGGTTCCTGTATACTACATTGGGCTTAAGGTTGTAAGCAGGGTTTAGCTCCTCTACAGTCGCTGACTTAAGGTTCTTTGCGATCTCGCTATTTGGATCATCAAGGTCCCCAAACATCAATGCACCAGTGGGACATGCCTCAACACATCTCGGCTCCTTGGCACCATTCTCTAACAGGTGTATACAGAAGGTGCACTTCTGGGCCACATTCTGCGCCTCGTTCCATTGGATTACCCTGTGGGGACATGAGTTCACTATCTCCCTCTTTCCCTTTGCCTTTACAGGGTCTATTATCACTATGCCATCAGCCCTGCGGTATACCTCTCCATCTGTCGCCATCTTTATACAGGTGGCGTCCTTGCACTGGAAACAGGGCTGCGCTATATAGTCCACCTTCACCTTCGGACACTTCCCCATCTCCTTCTCTGTTACCTTCATAAAGGATCTGGCTTCATTGGTAATCCCTACAGAATAGGGCAAATAATCATTTCCTGTATACTCATCCTTGCAGGCCAGAAAACAGTTATAGCAGCCGTTACACTTGTTTATATCTATTATCATTCCATATCTGGACATCTTTTAACCCTCCCATTTCCCAATTTCTATCAGACATGAGTTGGGGGTCATGCCCGGTGCGTTTTGTGACATCATTGTCGATGATGTAAGGAGATTTACACATCCTCCCCTGTCCACTGACCCTGCCTTGCCAGGCTCTATAGGATCATAATTTGCCGCTGAACCATAGCTGTGTACCACTCCGGGCGGTACCCTCTCAGATATAACAGCTATACACAATACTGTACCACGGTCATTGTAGAGCTTTACCACATCATTGCTGTTTATATCCCTCTTTGCAGCATCAACAGGGTTGATCCTTACCGGCCAATATGCATAGCCATCCTTTACTATCCTGTGGGTAGGTATCTCATTTATCCAGTCAGTATGCTTGTCATACTGGGTGTGGAAGGTAAACCTCGGATGGGGGCTTATTATCATGAGGGGATATTTCTCCCTTATCTTGCTCTTATGCCCTTCCCATGACTCTATATAATGGGGCACAGGCGGTCTTTCCATATCTTCAGGGGTGTTCTTTAACAGGCTCTGTGACTGGAACTCTATCTTGCCGCTGTATGTGCTGAGCTCATGTCCATTCTCCTTGCCCCTCTTCGGGTTCATGGAGTCTGCTGTGTCACATGGACGGCCCTCTGCAAACCACCTTAAGGCTGGTGTGGGTTTGTAATCCTTGCCGGGGCTTATTACTATGTAGCCCTTCTTATCAAACTCCTCCCAGCTCATGATCTTGGGCAGGTCTGATATGGCATAGTATGCCTTGCACCAGTCTAAATCTGTCCTGCAGCCATCAGTGTACAGATCCTTCATGCCTAATTTATCAGCAAGGAGTGTAAGTATCTCATAGTCCGATTTTGATTCCCACAGAGGCTCTACGGCCTTCTGCTGACGCACTATGATCCTGAAGTTACAGCCGTTATTGCCGTGGTTGCTGTATCCACCTGCTGCGCCCCACTCGCCCCAGTCATCCCTTTCAAGGCTGGTGCAGGCTGGTAATATAATATCAGCAAAGTTGGTCTCGCTGCAGTACCAGCAGTCCTGGTTAACTACAAACTCTAACTTCGGGCTCTGGTACATCTTTACCCATTTATTGGTATCGCTCATGGTCCCTATAAAGCTTCCGCCATACCTGTAGAACATCTTTACCTCAGGGTATCCTTCCATCGGGTAGGTAAATGTCTGGAACTGCTGTTCTATTGACTGGCCGCAGAACCCTGTGCCTCTCCAGCTAAATGGAGGATTCAGTATGGCATCAGGAAGTGTAAGTCTGTACAGTCTCTGTTTTGTCGGGTTCAGCACCTTTGTCCTGGCTGCCCTTGTTATGGCCATCCTGGTATCAAGGTCTGCGTATCCGGGTACATAGTAGGTGGTATCTGCCGGGCAGCCCATTGCTGTGCCCCAGATGGTCCTTCCTGCCTTGCCCAACCCCTGCATGGCCTGCAGGAGTACCATAAGCCTTGCCCATTCTGTTCCGTATGCTGTCCTGCATGCACCGCCTTCTCCGCCCCTTGTGCCGGCTGCAAGGACTGTTCTCTTTGCTGCCCATTCCCTTGCAAGGGACCTTATCCTTCTGGCCGGTATCCCTGATATGGCTGCTGCCCACTCAGGTGTCTTGGGTACACCATCCTCTTTTCCGGTTACATACTTCTTGAACTCATCAAACCCTGCTGTCCTCTTTTCCACATACTCCTTGTCGTATGTATCTTCCTCTATCCAGGTATATGCTATTGCAAGCGCCAGTGCTGCACCTGAGTCAGGATTAAGGGGGAACCATGTGCCATCCATGTGGGCTGCTGTATAGTTAAAATATGGATCAAGGAATACCATCTTTACCCCCTTTTCCTTGAGCCACTGTCTCCATATTACTGAGTCCTGGCCACAATAAATTGCCCTTGTGGTGTCAGGGTCATTTGACCAGAAGACTATCATCTCTGCATTTTTCATAGAATCTTCTAACAGGTCATACTGTTCAGGCATACCCAGCCGCCAGAAGTAGCCCCATGTATGGATTGCCCCCCAGTGCCAGCCTTCCCAGCTGTCAGGGTTGTCAAAAACGGGTGTGTACTCCAGCATATCCATAAATCTTGGGAATGGCCCCATCTTGTAACCTACTATACCCCAGTTATGGTGAGACGATGTCAAGCCTGTAATGGCTGCCCCGCCGTGATCCTTTCTTATCCTTTTTATCTCGCCTGATACTATATTAAGCGCCTCTTCCCAGCTTATCCTCTCGTACCCGGATTTACCTCTATTCTGCGGATTCCTTTCCCCGTTCGGGTCAAAGTCCACCCTCTTCATTGGATACTTGATCCTGTCAGCCGAGTACAGTCTTGTCCTCTCTGCGTGTACAAAGGGGGCTAGATTGGCCTTTAAAGGCGGGCTGTATTTCTTCCCGTCTGCCTCTATTGTCCATGCATTTATATCCTTCTCATCCATTATCAGGGGCTGTACCCTCACTACCTTCCCGTCCTTAACCGTTACAGTTATTGGACCTTCATTCGTTAAACTACTATATCTCTTTTCCATTTCTCTCCCTTCCTCGCTTGTAAAATTATTACCTTTAATAACAGGCTTTAGTTTTGTTTACAACACTAAAAATCAATTTTACATCATTTTATCTTGACACTCAAACCTAACCTCTCTATATTTGTCCTCTTTTTGAAAAAGCTAAATTTTTCACATATGTTAAGAAAATTATTTTTTGGAGGACAATCGTGGCAGAAAACAAATATGAAATATTATTTTCACCTTATCATATAGGTAAGGTTCAGTTAAGGAATAGGTTTGTAAAGACAGCGGCTCAAACCTATTTTTTCGATTCCGGTGAGAAACGGGTCGGTGATACAGCAAAGGCATTTTATGGCGCTGTTGCAAAGGGTGGCGTCGGCCTCATAATAACCGAAACACCCGCAATGGAATGGCCCCTGCTTGAAGATGGAGACCGCAGGTTCAGGGTTGATAATGATAAATACATACCGCAAATCAAAGAGTTAACTGATCTGGTACACAGCCACGGCGCAAAGATATTTACCCAGTTCTATCATCGTGGCCCCTGGGGAAATGAATATCAGTTCATAGCGCAGCGTATAGCCGCATCGGCAATACACTATACCTCTCCCTATGATGTTCACCCGGAAGATCCACCACATTCATTGACCAAAGAGGAGATAGAGTGGTGGGTTGATCACTTTGCAGGCTGTGCAGTCAGAGTACAGAAGGCCGGTTATGACGGGCTTGAAATCAACGCGGGCGCTGACCACCTTTTCCATTCATTTCTTTCCAAGTTCTGGAACAAGCGTGATGATGAATACGGCCCCCAGACAATGGAAAACCGAATGAGATTTGTAATAAATGTCATAAGAGAGATCAAAAAACGCTGCGGAGAGGACTGGCCGGTTCAGGTGCTCATGAATGCATATGAATTTGGCGCAGGCCCTGAAGGGATTACCGCTGAAGAGGGCATCCAGATTGCCAAGGGATATGAGGCTGCCGGTGTTGATTCACTCCATGTAAGAAACCACCTGCATGGACATCATCAGGGTTCTTACCTTCACAATCTGCTCTGGTATCCTGAATTCTGCATAGAAGGTCCTTTAGCACCTGAAATGGACTGGAGCAGGCATGGAGACCTGATTAACGTACCCTCTGCCGCCAGGATAAAAAAGAATGTAACAAAACCTACTATCATGGTCCCATCAGGATTTACAGCCGATTACGCAGAGATGGTGCTGAGAAGAGGCGATGCGGATATCATCGGTTTCAACAGAAGGCTTTTTGCAGACCCCATGTACCCGACAAAGATCAGGGAAGGCCGTCCTGAAGATATTCAGCCATGTACCCATTGCTGTAATTGCGCAAAACGCTACAATGAGATCAGGCAGTGCCGTATCAATGCCGCCTTTGGCACCACAAAATATGAAGTGGACAAGGCTGACAAAAAGAAAAAAGTAATAGTCGTGGGAGGAGGACCCGCCGGTATGCAGACCGCAAGGGTTTGTGCAATGAGGGGTCACGATGTTACACTGTATGAAATGGGACATTACCTGGGTGGGAATATGAAGATGGCATCGACTATCAAAGGCACCGTCCTTGAAGATATTCCCCAGATCATCAATTTTTTTGAGACCCAGCTCAAAAAACTGAACGTCAAAGTCAAGATGGTCAAAAAACTTGACGCTGACATGATAGTCAAAGAAAACCCGGATGCTGTAGTTGTAGCGGTTGGAGCTGTGCCTTCATATCCTGACGTCCCCGGACTCGACAGCCCCAATGTTGTAAAATCAACCACCTTATATAATATGCTTACCACGGCTCTCAGGTTCGCCAGCCCTAATTTTCTCAATGCCTTCAGCAAATTCAGAATCCCCGCCGGATGGAATCCTTTCAAGACTATCGGTAAGAGGGTTGTTATTATCGGCGGCATGATTCATGGATGTCAGCTTGGCGAGTTCATGGCAAAGAGAGGACGCCAGGTAACCATAGTTGAACCTAATGAAGAGAATGTCGGAAAGTGGCTTGCCCCTGAATACAAAAACCGTTTGTTCCTCTGGTTCAAGAAAAAGGGCGTTACAGTAATTGGTGGCGCAAAACTTCTTGGGATCACCAAAGAGGGGCTGAAGATAAAGACCAAGGAAGGCGAAGAAAAGATGTTGCCTGCTGACAGTATCCTTCCTGTAGGGTTTGTTGCCAATTCTGAGCTGTATGAATCACTTAAAGGTAAGGTATCTGAGCTTTATGCAGTTGGTGATTGTGATAATCCTGCGATCATCCCTGAGGCAACCGGTTCTGGCTGGAAAATAGGAAATCAGATCTAGCATTAGTTGATTTATCCAAATAAAAAACCCGCAGCAAAAACTGCGGGTTTTTTATTCATATAATCCTATTTTGATACACAATACAGCACCAAGATTCTACTTGTCAGCATATCTGCAGCTTGCCGCATGGTATGCTGACAAGTAAGAAAAATCTATTTTCTCCAGAACTCAGGGGTAAGCAGCACAAGAACGGTATAAATCTCAAGCCTTCCAATCAGCATGCAGAATATCAGTATCCACTTGCCTATTACCGGCACACCCATATAGTTATCCATAGGCCCGACAGCGCCCAAGCCCGGTCCAACATTAAAAATACATGCAGCCACTGATGAAAATCCAGAGACCATATCAAGACCTAGCATGATCATAAATATGGATGAGGCAACAAAAAGCATGAGATAGAGGGTGAAAAACCCCCAGATACTGCTTAGTGTCTCCTGTGGAACAGCTCTGCCGTTGAGCTTTATTGTTGTAACTGCATGAGGGTGAACCACCCTGAATATCTCCTGATATGCATGCTTTACGAGCAGCATTACACGCATGGTCTTTAAGCCGCCACCTGTAGAACCTGCCATGCCTCCCAGGAACATGGCGACTAGAAGGATTGTATGGGAAAGAGATGGCCAGAGTTCAAAATCGGCAGATGCAAACCCTGTTGTGGTAATGATTGAACTGACCTGAAAAGCGGCATACCTGAAAGAGCTTAAAAGAGATTCATAGACTGTGCCGTATATATTAAAGGTTACAAGTGCAGTAAGCACTGCAATTGTAGAGAGAAATACCCTGCATTCAGGGTTTTTCCAGTATACTCCAGGCCCGTCAGATATAAACCTGTAGTGAAGGGAAAAATTTATTCCTGCTATGATCATGAAAATGATAATAACAGCATCAAAATAACCATTATTATAATAGCCTATACTTATGTTTTTTGGAGAAAACCCCCCGGTTGGCATGGTGCAGAAGGCATGGTTAATTGAATCAGATATAGACATGCCGCCAACAGCAAGAAAAATTATCTGCAGCGCGGTCAAAATTATATAGAACTTCCAGAGGGTCTTTGAGGTATCAGATATCCTTGGTTTCAGTTTATCCACTACAGGGCTTGGTATCTCTGCCTTGTAAAGCTGCATGCCTCCGACCCCCAGGAATGGCAATATGGCTATTGACAATACAATTATCCCCATACCTCCAATCCACTGGGTAAGGCTTCTCCATAGAAGGATTCCAGCCGAAACCCCCTCTATATCCTGTAAAACCGTTGCACCTGTTGTGGTAAACCCTGAAACAGATTCAAAACAGGCAGATGAAAAATCAGGGATGGCCCCCGAAATGATAAATGGCATTGCTCCAAAAAATCCTGCGGCCAACCATCCGAAAGTTACTATCGCCACACCGTCCCTGTGGCTGAGATGCACAACCCTGTACTTTTTGGTGCTCAGAAACATGAGAATGCCAATACACTCTGTAATGGCCATTGACCATGCAAGGGCATGACTGCTTTCATCCCCATCAAGCAGGGCCACCCCGAGTGGCAGGCACATGGAGGCGCCCAGGAAAATAATAAGTATGCCTATAAATCTTAAAACGCTGTTAGGGTTCATCAGAAATAGTCCAGTTTAACGGTGAGGAGTTTTTCCAGCTTCGGCACAACCTCCTTAAGCGCAAAAAAGATTAGCCTGTCATTACTCTGTATTACTGTGCTTCCTGTAGGTATTATTACCTCTCCCCCTCTTATTACGGCCCCAACCAGGGCACCCTTTGGGAATTTTATCTGGGATATTGGCCTGTCAACAATATCGGACGTTTCAAGAGCCTCTGCCTCAATAGCCTCTGCATGCTCACCCTTAAGGGGGGATACGGATATAACCTTCCCCTTTCTTATATACTGAAGGATAGCCCGTACTGCTGACAGCCTTGGGCTAACAACTGTATCAATGCCTATAGCAGATACAAGGGGTATATAACTGAGCTTGCTTATCCTGGTTATTATCTTCTTTACCCCCATCTCTCTGGCAAGAAGCGACATCAGGACATTGTTCTCTTCATCACCTGTAAGGGCCATCAGGAAATCCATTTCCCCTATATTTTCTTCAAAAAGCAGATCCTTATCTGTCCCGTCACCGCATATGATAACCGCCTTTTCGAGCTGTTCTGACAGAAATGTGCACCTGGGGCCATCTTTTTCTATGATCTTTGTGTGAAGCCTTGTGCCCTCCAGGGCCTTCCCCAGGGCAAGACCTGTCTCGCCTCCCCCGGTTATCATGATATCCCTGACCTCTTTATCAACTATGCCAAGAAAATCATATACCCTGCTGATCTCATCTGTTTTAATAACCATATAGAGAAGGTCACCTGTCTGTATTATATCTTTACCCTGGGGTATAAGCACCTTTTCATCCCTGATTATTGCCCCAATAAGCAGATTACCGTATGAATTACTTAACGTGAAAAGCTGGCGGCCCGCAAGATGTGAATCCTTCCTGATTGTGAATCCTATAAGTTTCACCTTGCCATTCACAAAATTAATGACATCTGATGCCCCGGGCACTGTCATCAGGTTCATTATTGTCTCAACCATTGCAGTTTCTGGATTGATAATCTGGTCCACCCCCAGCAACTCTTCGCCGAAGAGCTCCTTCTCATCAAGATATTCCCTGTTTCTTACCCTCGCAACCTTCAGTATGTATCTGTTGAGATTCCTTGCCAGAAGGCACGCTATCAGGTTTGCCTCATCGCTGTCTGTAGCTGCAACAAGCATGTCAGCATCAATAATACCCGCTGTTTTAAGTGTCCCGGGGCTTGTGCCGGAACCAATGACAGCCTGGACATCCAGATTATCAGTGAGCTGTTTTATCTTTGCAGAATCCTTATCAATAAGAACAACATCCTGCCCCTCCTCTGAGAGCTTCTGGGCGCAATGGAAACCTACCTCACCTGCCCCTACTATTATTATCTTCAATTAAAAAAGCCTCTTTTGATATGGTTTATTACCAGTAATAATTAGTTCACGCGTGCAAGTATGTCAATACTCTTCAAACATGGAGAGAATAGCAAATAGTTCAACAGGTTTTAAGAATTTTTATAGACAAGATTTCAACATGATGATAATTTACCGGTCTTGTGATTAATCATAATTTTTAATAATATTAAATAATTACAACAAAGCAGTATAAGAAGAATATGCGTAGAATAAATGGAAACCACTCTAATAAAGAGCTAACAGGGTATATAGACAGATTCCCCTCAAGCAGGATCATGGTAATAGGGGATATGATCCTTGATGAATATGTATGGGGTGATGTTGCCCGGATCTCACCAGAGGCACCTGTACCGGTTGTAGATGTAACCAGCGAAACAAAAAGACTCGGCGGGGCAACAAATGTGCTTAACAACATAAACTCGCTTGGAGGGAAATGCATTATCTGCGGTGTGGTTGGAAATGATGAATATGGAAGTCACCTCGTTGACCGGATCAACGAACTTGGTATCAGCACCGAGGGTATTATTGTAGATAACAACAGGCAGACCAGCATCAAGACAAGGGTTGTTGCGAGAAACCAGCAGGTCGTAAGATATGACAGGGAGACAAAAAGGCCCATTGATCAAGCGATAATGAAAAGACTTCTCAGGTCAATAGAAGAAAATTTTAATGATATCGATGCAATTATCATCTCTGATTATGGTAAAGGCGTTATCACATCTCGCATGATCAGCGCAATTAAAGAGATTGTGTCAGGATCAAGTGTAATTGTTACTGTTGATCCAAAACCGGAAAACTTCAGCCATTACAAAGATGTTGATATTATTACACCCAATCATCATGAGGCCGCTACATTCTGCGGTTTTGCAATTAATGATGATGAATCCCTTACTCGTGCAGGTGAATACATACTTGATAAACTTAAATGCAGATCTGTGCTCATTACCCAGGGTAAAGATGGTATGACCCTTTTTGAGTCAGGCGAAGAGCCTTGCCATATCCCTACAGTTGCACAGAAGGTGTTTGATGTATCCGGTGCAGGTGACACCGTAATAAGCACATTATCACTGGGACTTGCCTCAGGCATGAACAGGATATCAGCTGCCCTTATCTCTAACTTTGCATCAGGCATAGTGGTAGGTGAGGTTGGCACATCAACAGTTACTGCAAGGCAGCTCAAGGAGGCCATAAAAGGCCGTAAAAAACAAAGAGCGAATCACTTATGAGCACACCGAGAGAGTCAGACAGGGTAAAACTTATCGCAAGCCTCTTTTCATCTGAACAGGGGCTGATAGATCAGGTTATTGTTGAACTTAAAGAGACATTCGGGGCTGCTGATGTTATTACCCCCTGGCTTATGTTTGACCGCACAAGATACTATGAGAAAGAGATGGGCTGGCCACTGTACCGCCGGTTTGTCACATTCAGGGATCTGATACCACCTGAAGCCCTGGTAGATAAAAAATTGATCACAAACAGCATAGAGGAGAGGTATACAGAGAGCGGTAAAAGGCGGATAAACATAGACCCGGGTTATATCTGCCTTGAACGGCTCGTGCTTGCAACAGGCAAGAACTATACACACAGGATATATCTTTCTAAAGGCATATACGCTGACCTTACCCTGGTCTTTAACAAGGGGACATTCAAGCCCCTTGAATGGTCATACAGGGATTATGCAGATGCAGAATCTATCGGGTTTTTTAATATTGAACGTGAAAAATACAAAAATCAGCTTAGAGGAATAGAAGGATAATTATGTTAAAAAGTATGACAGCCTATGGCAGAAGCGATTTTGAGCTTGGTAAAAACCTGCTTACTGCTGAGATAAAGACGCTAAACAACCGTTACAGGGATATTATTCTCAGGTTGCCCGCCGCTTTGCAGGGGCATGAAGAATTTATCAGGGCAGAGATATCTGAGAGGGTAAAAAGGGGCAGGATCGAGGTATCCATACAGTTAACTGCCAGTGATGAGACAACCTATAACCTTGAACTAAACCGGCCCCTGCTTGATGCCTATAAAAACATATTCAATGAGATGAACAGGGAATTTGGCACAGATGAGAAGATCAAGCCTGAATTTTTTCTTCAGCTAAGGGATTCAATAATTCAGAAAACAGATGAGACTGACCCTGAAGAGTTGAAAAATGCCTTATCAAGGCTGCTCGGGCAGACACTTGATTCCCTTGAGACCATGAGGATAAATGAGGGGAATGCCCTTGCAGATGATCTTGATAAAAGGCTCGCCCTTATCAAAGGATATCTTGATAAGATAGAAGAGAGGGCGCCCAGCGTAGTCACCGAATACAAAGAAAAACTGAAAAGCCGGATAGAGGCAATATCGGACGAACTTGAGGTTGATGAGGCAAGGCTGGCTCAGGAGGTGGCCCTTTTTGCCGGGAGATGTGATATAACCGAAGAGATAGTGAGGGCAGGAAGCCACCTTGTGCAGTTTCATGCATACATGGAGATGGATGATTCGGTTGGCAGGAGACTCGATTTCCTGATACAGGAATTAAATCGCGAGATAAACACAATCAGTTCCAAGGCATCTGACAGCATCATTTCAACCAGCGCCGTTGAGGTAAAGGCTGAACTGGAAAAGATCAGAGAGCAGATACAAAACATAGAATAGAGGAGGGGTAAACAATGACTCAGAAACTTGTCAATGTGGGTTTTGGCAATTCAGTAGTCTCAAGAAGGGTCGTGGCCATTATTTCACCAAATGCTGCGCCCATAAAACGGTTGAGGGATGAGGCCAAGGAGGATAGGAGGCTCATTGATGCAACTCAGGGAAGAAAGACAAGGTCTGTTATAATAACCGACAGCAATCATGTGATACTCTCTGCTATCCAGTCTGAGACCATTGCCCAGAGGTTCAGCCCTGACCTGATCCTGAGCAAGGAGGAGCTGGAGCCGGAAGAGGAGATATGAAAGGCAGGATATTTGTAATCTCCGGCCCTTCAGGTGCGGGCAAATCTACCCTGATCAGGGGCGTAAGGGAAAGGATTGTAGAGATAGGATACTCTGTTTCTCATACAACCAGAAGATCCCGTGTTGGTGAAAGGGATGGAAAGGACTATTTTTTTGTCGATAAAGACAAATTCAGGGAGATGATCAATAACAACGCCTTTGTGGAGTGGGCGCAAGTTTATGGTGATTATTACGGGACATCTTATGGCGCCCTTACCGACAAGCTGAACGCCGGTCAGGATATCATCCTTGATATCGATATACAGGGTGCTAAAAATATTAAAGAGAAGATTGATGACTCTATCCTGATATTCATCCTGCCCCCTTCAAGGGAGATGCTTGAACAGCGTTTAAAGGAGAGGGCAACAGACAGCGCAGAGGCGCTTACTAAAAGAATCGCCCTTGCGGCTACTGAGCTAATTAACTGCCGGTGGTATGACTACCTGATCATTAACGATGACCTTGAAAAAGCCACAAAGGCGCTTGAGGCTGTAATCCTGGCAGACAGGTGTTCAAAGACCCGGATACTGTCAGATGTTGAAGCGAGATTATTCCTATAATTAAGGCCGGAAAACCAATGCAGACCAATAACCAAACCCAGTTCATCCCGGGGATTCACAGTGTCAGGGAGGCTATCTTTAATAATAGAAGCAGTATCGCTGAGATATGGGTGGACAGAGGGAAATCATCACCAAGGATCAGGGAGATCATCGAACTCGCAGAAAGGCACAATATCCCTGTATTAGAAAAGGATAATGCAACCCTGGATATGGTTCTTCCGGGCACAAATCATCAGGGAATAGCAGCCCTCACCGAGGGTTTTAATTATACCGAGCTAACAGAGCTGATAAATTCATCCAGCAGTTTAAAGGGGAAAAGACTCCTTCTTGCCATTGACCACATAACAGACGAAGGCAATCTCGGCGCGATCCTGAGGACAGCCGCCTTTTTCGGCGTGAACGGGGTCATCATACCAAAGGACCGTTCAGCAAGGATATCCGGAGCTGTAATGAAACGCTCTTCTGGCGGCCATGCCCATGTACCTGTATCAATGGTGGTCAACCTCGCCAGGGCCATTGAGATGGTTGATGAATCGGGTTTCTGGATTATCGGCACATCAGGCAACACAAATGAAACCATCTATAATTTCGCATTTACAGGGGACATCCTTCTTATACTTGGTAACGAAGAAAAGGGGATCAGCCCTGTTATCCTTAAACGCTGCCACCAGACACTGAACATCCCCTCAAGCGGAAAGATCAATGCATTGAATGTATCTGTAGCAGCAGGTGTGGTCATTTCAGAGATAATGAGACAAAGGCAAAATACCATATAACATTACTGGTTACTGTTAAGCCTGCTCTCCCAATCAAATTCAGGGGTTGTAACAGCATGTTCCAACCTCTGGAGCCGCCTTTCAAGGCTGCTGTAACGCCTCTTTATGCGGTCAGTAGCCATATCCTTTGACCTTAGATAGCTGTCATAAAACTCCTGCTCATCCATGTTACTGATCGGCACAACAGGCTCAGGCTTCAGTAAAAATGCCAGCGCAAAATAGATTATCCCTGTTGGCCAGAACCCGGTAAAAATAAAGAGCAATATGGTAAAAAACCGCACCCAGAATACGGAAAGGTCAAAGTGTTCTGCTATACCGCGGCATACACCCATTATTGCGCCATTACGTGAACGGTACAACCCTCCACCAAGGATACTTGCAAAACGATCCCTTGAAAAACGTTCTTTATTGAATAATGAACCCATAAAAGCACCTCTCCCCTGATGATACCTTCTCCTGTTATATCCGGCCATTGCCTTCCCTCTCCTTTCTTGCCCTTTCCCTTTCCATAAGAATGGTTTCAAGGGATTCAACACGTTCTTCCATCCTGGCGAGCCCCTGGTATATCTCCTGAATCATCCTTGCCTCATCGGTATGGCCCTTCTGAACTGTTTTAGATGCACCACCCTTGAGCAACTTGACCATAATCACAATAGTGGTGCATATAAAAGCAAAAAATATTAAAACAACTCCCAGAACAACAACTGCCTCAGCAATACCCATGCCCATTACAAGCTCCCCTTCTAATCACTAAAATTAATTATTACAGTGATGAAAATTTTCTGTCTCTTTCATGCTCCAGGACTATTGTCTCAAGGTTTGACATGCGCTCTTCAAGCTTCTTGAGCCTTGCATCATAGCCTTTAAGCATTTCATCCGGTATATTTCTCTCTTTTGACTTCATCCATCTTTTAATGATATCACCGGCTATACCCAAAGCCACAATTACGATAATAAAACCGAATATACTGCCAAAGAATTGCACCTCTTTATCTCCTTTCAATTTCCAGTGATATCAATAACATTAAAAGACAATATACCTCAAATAAGTTTTTTTCAATAAAGACAGAACCATCATCTTACAATATCTATACTTCCTTTTGTGCCTTTGCATTCTTAAGGGCATTCAGCTCCTTTTCAATCTCATCATCAAGGCCAAGCTCCTCAAATTCCGTCTCAAGGGCACCGCTCTTTCCATAGTTTACAAGGTCAGCCTCTGCCTCTATGCGCTCGATCCGGTTTTCAAGGTCATCAAAGCGAAAGATTGCATCACTTGATTCTACGCGTCTGATATCCTCCTGTGCCTTCCTCTTCCTGGTCGCATGGATGTGCCGCTGAATCAGCATCCTCTGTTTTTCCCTGGCAGAAGCAAGCTTATCCTCAAGCTGGCGTATATCATTCTGGTATTCATCGATGAGGGCCTCATGCTCCTTGAGTTCAGCCTCAAGCGATGCAACCCTTTCAGCATACTTCTTTTTCTGGATGAGCGCCTCACGGGCAAGATCATCACGTCCTTTGCTTACGGCAAGGGGCGCCTTTTCTGCCCAGTAATCTACTCGACCCTTTACCTCTGATATATTCCTTTCAATCTTTTTACTGCCAGCCATGACACCGGCACAAGAGGCCTTGAGCTCCACCAGTGTGTCTTCCATTTCACGTATCATCAGTTTTATAAGTTTCTCCGGGTCCTCTGCCTTATCAAGCATCGCATTAATGTTAGAGTTCACAATATCCCTGAATCTTGTAAAAATTCCCATATTAAATCCTCCTCGATTTATGGTTTTGTCTTTATCTAGAGCATGATCCATGCCAAACCCATAAAAAATTAAATATCGTTGATATTTCAATAAATTACCCGCTTGACAGCAGATCTGGCCAGTGGTAGTATTCCCCACCAATTAGCAAATTAAACCATCAATTGGTTTTTTGCCTTTTTCAAAACCAGTTAACCGCATCATTATACTGAAAGGATTCATCATGGTACTTGCCAGACAGAGGGTAGCAGGAAAACCACCAGTAAAAACCAATGAGGCACTTGGTCAATCTGAAAAATTCCTTGAGTTCCAGGAACTGCTCGCCAGGGTGGCACCCATTAACAGGCCTGTCCTGCTTCTTGGAGAAAGGGGCACAGGGAAGGAGCTTGCTGCATCAAGGCTGCACTATCTTTCAAAAAGGTGGCAGGGGCCTTTTATCGCCCTTAACTGCTCGGCCCTGAACCCTACACTTATTGAGTCTGAACTGTTTGGCTATGAAAAGGGGGCATTTACAGGCGCCAATCAGCGCAGGTCTGGCAGGTTTGAGGCTGCTGATGGCGGCACCCTGTTTCTTGATGAAATAGGCACCATCCCCATGGAGGTTCAGGAGAAGATACTAAGGGTTGTTGAATACGGGCAGTTTGAAAGGGTTGGAGATTCCACAGCCATTGAGGTGGATGTAAGGATTATAGCCGCTACAAACGCTGATCTTGTACGCATGGTATCACATGGTAAGTTCAAGAGGGACCTGCTGGACAGGCTCTCCTTTGAGGTGCTGTTCCTTCCCCCTTTAAGAGTGAGAAAGGAGGACATCATGCTCCTTGCCAATCACTTTGCATCAAGGATGTCCTATGAGCTGGAAAGAGAGGGCATCCCCAGATTCAGCTCAGCGGCGATTAAGGCCATTGAAAATTATGACTGGCCCGGAAATGTGAGGGAGCTGAAAAACCTTGTTGAAAGGGCTGTATACAGGTCCAGTTCCGCGGTGATCTCAGAGATAAACTTTGATCCCTTTTTATCACCATATGTTGATGATGGGGATTATGAAGCTGAAGAGAAGAGGGAAGAACCTGCCAGAAAGTCCCCTGCATTTGATCTGTTTTCCGATAAGACCCTTCCTGAGGCGGTTAATGATCTTCAGATACAGCTGATAAATAATGCCCTTGTATACGCAAAACATAATCAGAAAATTGCTGCCAAGAAGCTGGGCATCACCTATCATCAATTCAGAGGGCTTTACCGGAAATTGCATGGGAGCATAGACTGATATCAGTATTGACCTCGACCCACCCAGTGGCCTGACACAGTCGCACTCACCCATATCCTGTTCTCTGTCCAGTAACCGGGCTGGTCAACTAATTTAAGAACTCAAAAAGAGGCAAAGATATTAAAGAGGAGGTTACCGCCTTTATATTCCGGGCCGCCTATGTTTATACTGCTGTTGTTTCTAAGCTTGATTACTGTCTGCAAAATCCGGTTCCCGCCCCTTAATATCTCTATGTCAAGAACAGCCCTGTCTCCCTCAATACCCTTAGAAGAGATATTCATGGTGATCTGTTCAGGAAGCGAAACAACCCCTTTGCTGTTTAATGAAAGTGAAAGCCCCTTTTCACCTAAAAACTTATAGGAAGAGTACCTGAAAAGGGATTGCAGCTCACGCACAATATCATTAAGACCAGGGTCCACAGAGTTGCCATTCTCTGAGGCAAGTATGGTCTTTACAGTAATCCTGATATTGGTGCTCGACCATGAAGATGAAGGGAGCAGCAACATGAGTGAAATGGTAAAGAGCAAGAAGGTAATAAGCAGAGGGGCACGATATCCAGTTTTGATTTTATCCATTTTCATTAACCCATAAGATGGTTTGTTTTGTCTCTTGTGTCACAACTATCGTTAAAGAACCTGTCCCTGAAAGGGATGATATTATAGCGCTTGGTCCGGCAGGCGCAGGGTTGTTCAGGAATACCAATGAGGCTAGGGCAATGGATAGAGCGACTCCCGCAGGTATAAATGTCCTTCTTGAAAAAGCCAGCTCTTTTAAACCCTGCAACCACTTACCCTTCTGCCTGATCCTGCTGATAACCCCTTCTACACTCTCCTGCCCTTGCAGCGAGGCCTCAGCACTTAAAAAAGTATTCAGGCCAGAACCGATCTTACTATAAATATCAAGTCGTTTCCTGCATGATTCACAGGATTCAATATGTCTCTCCACAACAATAAGATCATCCCCGTGGAGCTCATTATCCATGAACCGGCTTATCATTTCGGTGCCGCATATTATTTCACTGTTGGCCTTCACTTTCAACACCTTTGAGAGACTCCCTTAATTTTTCACGTGCATAAAATATCCTTGAACTTACAGTCCCTTTGTTGATCCCCATGAGCTCTCCTATCTCATCATAGGATAACCCCTCCACCTCCTTTAAAACCAGGATAGCCCTTGCCTTTTCAGGCAGGCTGTCAAGCCCTTTTTTAAGGAGATCCGAGGTCTGCCTGTTGCTCAGACTCTTTTCAGGTCCTGCCTCATCGGATACTAATTCAGGACCCCAACCATCCTCCTGATCAATGGACTGGTGCTGCCACCTGAAACGCCTTTTCCACTTTCTTACCCAGTTAAGGCTCTCATTTATCGTGATGCGCCGTAACCAGGTATAAAGGGATGATTCACCCTTGAATCTCTCTATGCCCATATAGGCCTTAAGGAAAACATCCTGAATAATATCAGTACTTTCCTCTGCATCAAGGGTTATCCCGTAGGCAACGTTTTTTAGTTTTGCCTGATAAAGAGAGACAAGCTTTTTATAGGCCTTTTCGTCCTGATTTTTAAGGTCTGATAAAAGCCTCTCTTCATCTGCATCGGCAATATTTGATTTATTAGACACCGCTTATAGCGAAAAAATTCAACAATTTATAATTAAGACCGGTAATCCGCGTTTATTGACACATAATCATGGGTCAGGTCGCAGGTGGTTATCCAGTCGGAAAATTCGCCAATATTTAACTCAACAGTAAGGAATATCTCAGGATTTTTCATTATAGCAGCGGCCTCTTTTTCTCTTTCGACACCCTGGCCAAGCCCGCCTTTTACTATTTTTATATCGTCAATGAGGATATCAACCATGTTTTCCTTCATCTCTATGCCTGACCTTCCAAGTGCGGCCATGATCCTGCCCCAGTTAGGGTCTTCACCATAAAAGGCGGTCTTCACCAGGCTTGAATTTGCTATTGTCCTTGCAGCGCTCTTTGCATCGTGAGAAGAGGAAGCCCCTTTAACATTAATATGTATCACCTTGGTGGCCCCCTCGCCGTCTTTCACAATCATCTTTGCAAGGTCATACATTATGCGGGTCAAGCCCTTTTTAAACTCGTTAAAGGATGCCTCATCAGGCTCATCGTTGCGAGCCTTCCCGTTTGCCATGACAAAGACAGTATCGTTTGTGCTGGTATCACCATCAACGGTTATTTTGTTAAAGGAATCATTTACCCCCTCTGCAAGCGCCTTTTTTAAAAGCGGCCTGCTGATATTTATATCAGTAATGATAAAACAGAGCATGGTTGCCATGTTGGGCATTATCATGCCTGCCCCCTTGGCTATCCCCATAATGTGGTATTCCACACCCTTTACACTGCCGCTGAAGGTGCTGACCTTTGGGAATGAATCAGTGGTCATAATGGCCTTTACCACGCCATTTATCCCTGACGGGTCAAGGTTTTTTACAAGTTCTGGTATGGCCTTTTCTATCTTTTTCATATCCAGCTGGGCACCTATCACCCCGGTTGAGGCAATGAGCACCTCCGCCGGCAAAATATTTAGCCCCTCTGCTACCATACGAATGGTCTCTCTTGCGTTCCTTAATCCCTCCTCTCCTGTGCAGGCATTTGCATTACCCGCGTTTACTATAATCGCCCGGGCACTGCCGTTTACTATATTCTCCATGCTCAGGATAACAGGCGCGGCCTTGACCCTGTTTGTTGTAAAGAGAGCGGCTGAGACCGCTGGTGTTTCTGAGTATATCAGCGCAATATCATATGCGTTGTTCTTTTTCAGGCCGCATGCAGTATATGCAGCCTTAAACCCTTTGATTGTGGTATTGGTTTCCATCTCTAAATAACCCCGGATAATTTGTTAATCCTGCATCTATTGCAATAACTGTTTCTACAGTTACTCATTAATCCCGCAGCATTTTTTATACTTTTTCCCGCTGCCGCATGGGCATGGATCATTTCTCCCGATCTTTTGAGCCACTCTTTTAATAGGTTCGGTCCTGACAGCTGAATCACCGTGACTCATCTGCATCTGTCTTCTATTATGACGCGGAATCTCTTCAGGCCTTTCCTTAATAAGCTGTATCCTTGAAAAGGTCATAAGCGCCTCTTCGCTTATCCTGGTATCAAGCCCCTGGAACAGCTCAAAGGCATCCTTTTTGTACTCCTTTAAAGGATCCTGCTGTGCATATCCCCTTAAGCCGATCCCCTCTTTAAGGTGGTCCATGTCCTGAAGGTGCCTGAGCCACTCCTTGTCCAGTATCTGGAGCATTATAATCCTCTGGACTGATTTGAGCTGGTCTATTTTAATCCCGGCCATCCTTGCCTCATGGGCCTCCTTTACCTGCTTCATAATCAGCTCTGTAAGCGACTGCGGGGTAAGGGCATCAAATTTTTCCTTTCCAATATCATCAGCGCTGATCCTTGGACGCACACCGAGGAACCTTATCACGCCCTCTATAAGACCCTGGATACCCCAGTCTTCAGGATAGGCTTTTGGATCGGTATGTTCAGCTACCAGGGCTTCTATCTTACCTTCCATCATATCATTTATAAGTTCATTAATGCCCTCTCCTTTTAGTACGTTGCGTCTCTGGGAGTAGATTATCTCCCTGTGTTTATTCATCACATCGTCATATTCAAGGAGATGCTTTCTCATATCAAAATTATGGGACTCGACCTTTTTCTGAGCATTCTCTATGGCCCTTGATATCAGATTTGCTTCTATTGGCTCTCCCTCTTCCATGCCCAGCCGCTCCATGATGGAAGAGATCCTTTCTGACCCGAATATTCTTAAGAGATCATCCTCAAGTGAGAGATAGAATCTTGAAGAGCCCGGGTCTCCCTGGCGGCCTGCGCGGCCTCTCAACTGGTTATCAATACGCCTGCTCTCGTGTCTTTCAGTTCCAAGGATATGAAGCCCACCAAGCTCTTTTACCCCTTCTCCAAGCACTATGTCTGTTCCACGTCCGGCCATGTTAGTCGATATGGTAACGGTTTTATACTGTCCGGCCTTGGCTATAATCTCCGCCTCTTTCTGGTGATGCTTGGCATTCAGGACCTCATGGGGTACGCCCGCCCTTTTGAGCATCTTTGAAAGGACCTCGGATTTCTCTATGGATATCGTACCCACCAGCACAGGCTGGCCCTTTTCGTATAGCTCTTTGATTTCCTCGACAACCGCATTATATTTCTCACGTTCGGTCTTGTATATGACATCAGGAAAATCCTTTCGGATCATGTTCTTGTTGGTCGGGATAACCATAACATTAAGTTTATATATATTATGGAATTCACCGGCCTCGGTGTCTGCAGTGCCTGTCATACCTGCCAGCTTTTCATACATCCTGAAAAAATTCTGAAAGGTAATCGTGGCAAGGGTCTGATTCTCTTCTGCGACCTTTACACCCTCTTTTGCCTCAACCGCCTGGTGCAGACCATCACTCCACCTCCTGCCCGGCATCATACGACCTGTAAACTCATCAACGATAAGAACCTCATCATCCTTTATTACATACTGGACATCCTTTTCAAAAAGCCAGTATGCCTTGATAAGCTGCTGGGTGGCGTGAAGAAGCTCTGATGTACGCATAAAATTAGCTTCAAGCTCAGTGAGCCTTTCTGCCTTTTCAATATCGTTTAACTCTTTATTCTCTCGGACATTGTAACTTTCTTCCTCTATATCAGGGAGAGAAAAATCCCCTGCCCCGCTTTCAGAAAGATACTTGATACCCTTTTCAGTTAATTCCACCGAATTACCGCGTTCATCTATAATACAGTATAGATCCTTATCCAGTTCAGGGAGCAGCTTCTGACTCCTCATGGCGCTCTCTTCATTGTCAATGCGTTTTCCAAGGGAGTGGTTCTTTGCCAGAAGGTCCAGATACCCTGGATTTTTTGGGTCACCCCTCTTTACCCTCAGGAGGATCTGGATGGTATCCTCATCCGCATCACCCTTATTCAGCCTCTCCTTTGCATCATTCAGCATTGTCCTGATCACAGCGCTCTGTTTTCTTTTAAGATTGATAACAAAGGGCTTGGCCTCCATGTATATCTTGTTTTCGCTGTGTTCCACAGGGCCGCTGATGATAAGGGGTGTACGCGCCTCGTCAATAAGGATACTGTCAACCTCATCCACAATTGCATAATAATAATCACGCTGGACAAGGTCATCCATGTCAAATTTCATGTTATCACGTAGGTAATCAAACCCGAATTCATTGTTCGTCCCGTATGTGATGTCACATGCGTAGGCATCTTTTCTCTCTTTATCTGTCATACCGTGAACAATTACGCCAACAGACATGCCCAGCATCCTGTATATACCGCCCATCCATTCGGCATCACGCCTTGCAAGGTAGTCATTCACTGTTATCAGGTGCACACCCCTCCCGGTAAGGGCATTTAGATAGAGCGGCAGGGTTGCCGCAAGGGTTTTCCCTTCACCTGTCTTCATCTCGGATATGCACCCCTCATGCAGAACAATACCGCCTATAAGCTGCACATCATAATGACGCATGTGCAGCACCCTCATGGAGGCCTCCCTTACCGCGGCAAATGCCTCAGGCAATATCTCTTCAAGGGTTGCCCCGTTTTTAAGCCTCTCTTTAAATTCGTTGGTCTTCTCTTTAAGTTGATCGTCTGTAAGGGATTTAAAAAAAGATTCATGAGAATTTATGCTCTCCACGATCGGCTGTATTCTTTTAAGTTCCCGATCATTTTTACTGCCAAATATCTTCTTTATTAGGTTACCAATCATATTCTATATACCAGTATTTTTTGAAAAATATCCTTTCCTGTTCGCTGAGGGTACTTTACTACCATAATAAATGAAAACAATAAATCTTAATATTTATTAATTTGAATAGTAAGGCGTCTGACGAAAAAATATAAGAACTATAATCACAGATGCAATAAAAACAGAAGGGGAATTTATTGAATTGGCAAATTACAAGATCATGTTTTAGAGGTTTCACCGGGGAAAGAATAAAGCAAAGGTTCAGGAAAAATATCTTGCTTAATTCAGTTCAGGATATAGCGGCCCGGGTCTACAGGAACACCCTCAAGGAACACCTCATAATGCAGGTGGGGGCCGGTTGAACGACCAGTATTACCCATGTTTGCTATTATATCACCGCGTTTTACGGCCTGCCCTTTTTTAACCAGTACCTTTGAGAGGTGGGCATATCTTGTTTTCAGACCATACCCGTGATTTACAGTTAACAGATTCCCGTAACCATAGCTCTTTTCAATACCAGTCACAATGCCATCAGCAGGGGCAATTATTGGGGAACCGCTTTTTGCGGCGATATCCATGCCGTTATGAAATTCCTTTTCATTTGTAAATGGTGAAACCCGGTAACCGAACTTTGAACTTACCCATCCCTTTGCAGGCCAGATGGATGGGGTGCAGGCAAACATGGATTTCCGGCTATCAAGAAAACTATAGAGCTCTGTCTTTTCCTGTGTCTGGACAGCAATTTCAGTATCCAGATTATCAAGTGACTGGTGCATCAGCCTTACAAGTTTCTGATGTGCCTTTTCAATGGAGTATTCAGCATTCATCAGGCTCGGGTCAGAACCGCCTATGCCCAGGAATGGGGTGCTGTCATCACCTGGTTCAAGGTTAACCATTATCTTGAGCTTGTTATCAAAATTTTTAAGCTCAACCATCTTGGTATTGATCTTGTCTATTTTATTTGCGAGAGAGGCAAGCTGGGCCTTCTGTTGTTGGTTTTCTTCAAGGAGCTGTGCATTGAGGGGTATCTGTGACTTTATTCTGCAGTAATCATTGCAGGCCCACCCTATAAATGAGAGCGCAGAAAGGATAAAGACAAAAGCTAATCCAAAAAATATCTTCGGAATCTTTAACTGTTTGACGGAATTAACACCGTCCGGAAGAATTACGATTGTTACCTTTTTGAAAGCCACAATACTTTTCCTTTTTTTATAACTTTATTGATTGAGTCAGCGAAGATGCAACTTATGATTAATTATCAACAGAAGTCGGGCTTAGTTAACACAATGCCCGGAAGATTGTCAACCCTAATATTTTTTATCAGGTTCAACTTTCCTCAGGGGTTAATATCAGCTCTTTAATCCTCACTGCCATTGCCTTTGTTATTCCTCTAACCTTTAAAAGTTCATCTTCGGTTGCCACTCTTATTGCCTCAAGACTGCCGAACTCCTGTAAAAGCAGGTTCCTCTTTGAGGGCCCTATACCCGGTATTCTATCAAGGGCGGATTTTACAGTCTCCTTCTTTCTCAGTTTTCGATGGTATGTTACAGCCCTTCTGTGGACCTCATCCCTTATCCCCATTATCATCAGGAGCACCGGATGATCAGCATTCAGCCTCAGGGGATTCTTCCTGCCCGGAAGATAGAGCTTGTCACCAGTAACACCCTGCTCCCTCTCCTTTGCAACAGCGACCAGTGCCGGCTGTTCCATCTCTTTCGGCAGCCCTGCCAGAACATGACTTACTGCCATCAGATGCCCCTTTCCGCCATCAACAACAAAGAGGTCAGGCAGATCTCCGTGTGAAAGGCGCCTTTTAACCATCTCTGACATCATTCCATAATCATCTATGCCATTCACATCTCTGATCCTGAAATTCCTGTATCCCTCTCTATGGGGCCTGCCATCTGTGAATGCAACAATCGTACCAACTGCCTGGTTGCCCTGCATATTTGATATGTCCATTGCCTCTATTCTGTAAGGCACCTTTTTAAGATTTAAGGCTGTTTTTGCCATCTCAAGGATATCAGCCGGGCTCCTGTTTTCCGTTCTATTCAGGATACTTTCGGCATTTTTAACCGCAAGACTGACCATGCCCGCTCTTTTCCCGCGGACAGGGTGATGTATGTTTATTTTATTTTTTGCAAGATAGGAAAGCCACCCTGAAATGGATTCAGATTCATCAATCGGATGGGAAATAAGTATATTTTTTGGCACATACCCGTCTTCAGTATAATACTGTTTCAGGAACACCTCGATCACCCCGGAGGGTGAAACCCCTTTGTTTTCAAACCTGAAATCCCTGTTTCCGGTGATAACCCCTTTTCTTGAAAAGAAAATTACCACCTGTGACATCCCGTTTTTCTCACTAACCCCTATTATATCCTGGTCTTCACCCCTGGTTGTTGAGACATTCTGGGTCTCAACGGTCTTAAGAACCGCCTTGATCTGATCCCTTACCCTGGCAGCCTCCTCATATTTTTCTCCTGCTGCATACCTTTTCATATCGGTTTCCAGCTGCTTAACCAGTTCCCTGCTCCTCCCCTCCAGGAAAAGCCTGACATTTTTCACTATTGCAGCATATTCATCTATTGACACATCGCTGGTACATGGTGCAAGGCATCTGCCCAGCTGATAATTGAGGCAGGGTCTTGTCCTTGTAGCCATAAAACTCTTAGAGCATTTTCTGAGCCTGAATATCCTGTTTATTAGCCTTGTGGTATCCTTGAGTGCCCCGGATGAAGAGTAGGGGCCAAAATAGACGGCCCCATCGTTTTTGAGCTTTCTTACAAATTCCAGCCGGGGGTAGGGTTCATCTTTGGGGATCTTCAGGTATGGATACTGTTTGTCATCGCGCAGGACAATATTATACCTTGGGATATGCTTTTTAATCAGGGAGCTCTCAAGTAAAAAGGCCTCGTTTTCAGAGGAGGTAAGTATGAATTCCAGAAACCTTGCCTTTGATACCATCATGACTGTCTTGGGTGTCATATCGGCAGGGGAGTTAAAATAGGAGGAAACCCTGTTCTTAATATTTTTTGCCTTGCCCACATATATCACCCTTTCAGCACTGTCCCTGAATATGTAGACACCCGGGTCACTCGGAAATTCCTTTTTGAAATCTCCTGATTTTATATCAAACCTGTTCTGTTCGAATGGGATCATCTATGCACCGGCAATATTTATTATCGATTTCTTGAACAATATAAAGATAGGTGATAGATAATACAAGAAACTTGTAAGTTGACCAGAAATTATATATTAGCGGCATTTCTATGAAGCCATCCTTTTACCCCAGACTTGTTAATGACCCCTTTTCTGATCCGGGGCTATATATCCCTTTTTTATATGAAAAAAGGGCCATCATGTTTGACCTGGGAGAGATTATGCCCCTCACTCCGAGGGATTTACTAAAGATAACCCATGTATTTGTCTCCCATACCCATATGGACCATTTCACAGGATTTGACAAGCTCCTGAGGATCTTCCTGGGCAGGGACAGCGCGCTGCACCTTTTCGGGCCGCCCGGTTTTTTCAGTCATGTGGAGGGAAAACTAAACGGGTATGTATGGAATCTGGTACAGGAATATGAATATAACCTTACTTTAAATGTAACAGAGGTCCATGAAAACAGGGCAATATCAAAAAGATATTTTTGCCGTGAAGGATTCAGGCCAGGTGAGGTAATAACAGGGGAAATTATTGACGGGATACTGTATAAAACAGCAGGTTTCCAGGTGAGGGGGGCATTGCTTGACCACCGGATACCCTGTCTTGGCCTTACGTTAGAAGAAGATTTCCATGTTAATATTAACAGCGAAGGGCTAAAAAGTCTTGGTCTTGATACAGGCCCCTGGCTTACTGCATTTAAAAAGGAGATATATGCTGGAAGCCCCGGGGATGATGATTTCTTTGTAACAAAAGAGGAGCATGGAAAGATAGTTGATAAGAAAAAATTTACCCTTGGCAGCCTGGTAGAAAAGATCGCGACAATAACACCGGGCCAGAAGATCACCTATATTACCGATGTGATCGGGAGCGATGAAAACATTAAAAAAATAATCGAGCTCGCAAGGGGCGCTGATCAACTGTTCATTGAGGCGGCCTTTCTTGCGCAGGACAGCTCAATTGCAAAAGAAAAATATCACCTCACAGCAGCAGAGTCAGGCAGGATAGCAAGGGAAGCGGGGGCTAAAAAATTCACCCTGTTCCACTTTTCCCCAAGATACAGCCACATGGAGAAGGATATCACAAATGAGGCCATGGAGGCCTATAAAGGCAGATAAACCCCCAACCGGTTATTTCTTTTTATATACGTTAAGACCGATCTTTACATCTTCTTTGTCAGGGATAGCGATATTACCCTCGGTTGAGGCAATAATAATGGTCTTGCCTGATGAAGAGGGGCCGAATTCCTTTGTAATATCCACCTTTATTGTCAGGATATTGCCTTCAAGATTCATCTCTACATTTTTCATTTTATTCCCTCCTTGCTGGTAATATTTATTAATAATGAAAAAAGGTTGAGACAGAACTGGCTCAACCTCTCAATATCTACCTGTAATCAGGTTATGCTATTTATACCTTCCAGTGGTGCAGGCTATCATATGGGCAATCGGCCTTGTCACGTTCCTGATTGTTAGAGGGCCATGTTTTACACCCGGCGGTATAAAGGCGGTAAAGCTCTCTTTTATGATATGTGTCTCGCCATCTATTGTGAATTCTATCTCAGCGCCAAGGTCCATGATGTTTTCATAATTCAAGCCATAAAAGCACATCAGCTCGCCAAAATCATGGGAATGTTCTTCCTTGAAATTAGGGTTATCGCCCTTGAAGTTTTTATCAAAACCTGGGAGTATCCACATCATCTCATTGTAAAAGGTTGCGCCCTTGACCGTATCGGCATCCACATGGGTCATCCTCTTTACATATTTCGGGTCTGTCGGCACCCTGAAGGATGGGAGCTCAAGGTCTTTCTTATCATCAAATATAAAATACTTTTCATATTTTCGTTCTGCCATGTTTTATCTCACTTTCTATTAACAGGTTATCTGGTCTAAGTTAATGCCTCAGCCTGTATTATAGGTAATTATCGCCCGGCCCCATGGTAAAATGGAAAAGAGGCTTGGTCATATTGTGCATCTTTATGGGGCAGTGAACTATATTTGCCGGGACATATACAACAAAGGATTTGTCAAAGAGATATTTTTCATCCTCTATCCATATCTCCACCTGACAACCGAGGTCTTTAGGGTTATTCATATCGGTCCCGTAATATGAGAGTAGCTCTGGAAAGGTGTGCGCATGTGGTGGAATCCCATGCTTATCTTCCTCACCCGGCTTTGGCGGGGTTATTACACGGCCTGTCATTGATGGAGGCCAGAACCAGACGGCCTCGGCATAAAAGGCGCCGGGGATAACATTTGAGTCCATCCAGACCATATGTTCCATCATACGCCTGAGCCCATCTTCAAGCGGGCCGCGACCCATAATTGCCTTTTCCCAGGCCCTTTCTTCAGGGAGCTGGAATTTGTCATAAAACTCCGTAACGATATACTTACCGTACTTTCCCATTCGATAAATCTCCTTTATTAATAATAACTTATTTTTGTTATGGAGTATAAGTTGTAAGGGAAAAGGTGTCAAGTTCATTAGCTGTGCCTTATAATTAAGCGCTTGTCTTTTTTACAGGGCAATCGAGTTTATTGCATATACCGCCAACTTAAAAGATGGGCGATGCCCATCGTTATTATATACTGCCCTTCAGGGCAAAATGTCAGTTTAAGTGGGGAATAGTCATATCATGGGTTTAGCCTGCTTATCTCCATAGAAGGTGTGAGTGCCCTGTTAACCTTACTTACTACAATCTCTTTCTCCACATGAAATACTGTATATTGTCTGATATCCCTTGATGAGGCCCCTGCCTGGACTATATATTCACCGGCCTCTGCCACCCATGATGAGGCATCAGTATCAAAACTGGCAAGACCCCTTGAGTCAAGGGTGAATGTAACTGTTTCTATCTCTCCCGGATTTAACATCCTTGTCTTTGTAAATGCCTTCAGTTCTTTGGAAGGCTTTTTGATTTTTACTGAAGGCGCTGAGATATATAACTGAACCACCTCGCGGCCCGGCAAATCCCCAATGTTTTTTATATCAAGGGAAATTGTGACAGCATCTTTAAATTCAGCCGTATTGAGTTTCATGTTGGTGTATTCAAATGAGGTGTAGGAGAGACCATGCCCGAACTCATATGCTACAGGCACATTAAAGGTGCCATAATACCTGTACCCCACATATATATCCTCTTCATACACTGACCTTGCGGGTATTTTACGCATGAATGGCAGCAGGGCCTCATTCGCCTTTTTCTCTTCATCTGTCATGGGGAGCTCTATCCCCGGAAAGCTTTTAGCTGAAGGCACATCATCATATTTCACAGGAAATGTGGATGTGAGTTTACCTGACGGGTTTACTGCACCGCGCAGGATATCTGCTATTGCGTTACCTGTCTCCTGTCCGGGCTGCCATGCGAGGAGTATTGCATCTGGAAAATCCCTCCATGATGCCACATCTATCACCCCGCCGATATTCAGAATAACTACTGTCTTTTTTTTCTTTAACCTGAATTCTGTGCTGACATCTTTTATAAGGGCCTTCTCATATTCTGTGAGGTAAAAATCACCTGGCTCAGCCTTTCTATCACCGCCCTCACCGGAGTTTCGTCCTATGGTGATAAGGGAGATATCCATTATTTCTGCAAGCCTTCGGGTCTCTTCTATATTACTCTTCATTTCAGGGATGGGAGGCATACCCAAAAATGCCATCTTAGGCTTTTCCCTTTTCTCTTCAGCATCTTTCATATAGTTTAGGTATATTTCCATAATAGTTTCATCAACTGAGTAACCTGCATTCTTGAGCCCTTCAACAAGGGAGACACTGTAACCCTCATTTACATCGCCGCTCCCTGTGCCGCCTGTGATTATTTTGTAGGATGAGTTACCGAATACAGCCACATTCTTAATCCTACCTGCAAATGGGAGGGCCTTTTCATTATTTTTTAAAAGGATCATGCCATCAGCAGCCGCCCTTCTTGCTGTTAACGCGTTTGCGGTCAGGTCAGGATTGTCTTGATATTTATAGCCATTGAATCTCGGGGTATTAACTATTATATTGAGTATCCTCTCCACATTCTGATCCAGTATCTTTTCATCAAGCCTGCCCTCCTTAACCGCCTTTTCTATCTCCTTTGACTGATCCCTGTTACCTGGCATTATAAGGTCATTACCTGCATTCATCTGTGCTACTACATCAGAGCCTCCGCCCCAGTCTGTCATTACATAACCCTTAAAGCCCCATTCATCACGTAGGATCTTTGTTAAGAGGTCATGGCTTTCAGAGGTGTAGACTCCATTTATTTTATTGTATGAAGACATTACTGTCCATGGTTCTGAATCCTGAACTGCTATTCTGAAACCCTCAAGGTAAAGCTCCCTCAGTGCCCTTTCACTCACGATGGTGTCAACGCTTTGCCGATTTGTCTCCTGGTTGTTTGCTGCAAAGTGTTTAATTGATGTGCCAACACCCCTTGACTGAATGCCCTTTACCATTGCGGCAGCCATCTTACCTGTAACAACAGGGTCTTCTGAATAATACTCAAAATTTCTGCCGCACAGGGGGTTTCTGTGGAGGTTCATGCCGGGGCCAAGTATGGCATCAACACCATATTCAAGCACCTCATTACCCATTGCTTCCCCAACCTCTGTAACAACCCCTGTATCCCATGTGGATGCAAGGAGTGTAGCAATAGGAAATGCAGTGCAGTAGAACTTTCGTGTCTCTCCGTCCCTGTCAGGGTTTATCCTTAAGCCCGCAGGCCCGTCTGCCACGACCATTGTTTTTATGCCTAAATCAGGTATCTCGACTGTCCTGCCTGCGGCTCCCGGCGCAATCTTTTTAATTTTCGCAACCATTGCATCATATTCAGGGTCAGGCTCCTTTGATTTTCCTGAAAGAGCGCCAAACGGGTTATCGCCCTCCGGCAGGTTTTCCAGCATGGAAGGGGGAATATCCATGCCTGTTCCAGTTACAAGCATGGCCTTTTCATGAAGGGTCATGGCCTTTATGATTTCAGGGATGTTTGATTTATCAAGTTTTGGTCTCACTGCTGGTTTGTTATCACATGACCCTGTTAATAGAAAAATGATGGATAAAAATGACAAGGTGAATATCCTCCTCATATCAATGCGCATCTTTTCCTCCTTTTTAAAAGAACAATGCCCCTGACATGGTAATATATTTATTTGTCCTGTATCAGGATGAAAAATATAATTACTTAAATTTACTGAAATATTTATTAATTTTTTACTGGAAATAAATCAAGCGAAATCAATTAAAGTTTAGGGCACATGGTGCAAGGAAAATGATGACTATAAATGTAGGGGCAGACCCCTGTGTCTGCCCGGCGATGAAGGTTCATATCTACGAAACCGGGAGGACACGCAGGTCCACCCCTACAGGTTTTAACCGAACAAATGGATGCCCGTTTGCACGGGTAGGATGAAACTATTTTCATCAGAATGTATATAAATCCTTTAACCGCCCAAGCCTGCCTTTTCTTTCACTCCCTATATAATAGTCATCGCCAACGAGCACCAGCACACGGGGGCCGCCTGATTCATTCTGGTTTGGCGGAAAATATTCTATCATCTCTGGCACCTGATCAACAAGCTTCTTTGCCTTCCCAATACGCATAAGTGGAAAATCGCCGAATGTAATCCCTGATGCACCATAATGGGCCTTCATCTCAGCCGACAGAGTGCTGTCTGGCTCTTTTGTGATGATAATAATCACATGTGTCCTGAACTGGCTCTTCCACTCTTCCGGTATCTCATCCATTACCTTAACGATATTGTCAAGGCTCTTTGCCCTGCCTGTTAACCCATCATAGTTTTTATGGAATTTATCCATGCTTATAAAGGTCATGAGTGGTACAGTGGTGGCTTCCATATACCTGAAAAAGAAGTCATAAGTTCTTGAGTAATCATCAAACCATGAGCCATTGGTGTTGTAAGAGGGTGATTGCCCTGCAAGCGCGGTTTGTATAAGAACATCTACCAGGGTCTTTCCCTGATCCTCCCAAAGGGTGGGCTCTCCGCCTGTATAATTCATGTTCCAGTATGAACCAGGTATGCTCTTGCAGTCATCAAGGGCGTTTATTAGCTGGCTCCATGATAGTTTGTATCCTGGTTTTATTATATGATCCTCTGCCTCACCCACATAGATATACCCGCAGTGTTCGCAGTTGAAGTTGCATTTATGAAGCAGGGAGACCCCCATGATATTTGTCGGTTTGCGTCCGATATATTCCATGAAAGCCTCCGCGATCACAGGTGATCAATAAGTTACTCTTTTTTATTTGTTAGTGTAGCTTCTCTAAAAATGAACATCCAACATCGAACGTCCAACTTTCAACTCCCAATGAAAAACAAAAACAATGTGTTCTGCCTTCCATTGAACATTGGATGTTGAATGTTGAACGTTGGAAGTTCATCTTTTTTATGTTTTTATATTCAAGGCCATCCTACGAAAACTACCACCCTGTTGTTAGCCCTGTGCCTGCATAAAAATAGCCGATCGCCTCTATCTCATGGATCTTGCCATTTCTGATCTTGAATACATGTGCCGCAGGTAGTTCAAATGGCCCCCACTCATTGGCAAACTCAGTGATCCCGGGTACACCGGTAATCTTCATGACCTTTGGCTCCCCATTGTGGCGGAATATGGAAAAGACAAATACAAGCCCCTTTTCCTCATCAACCGCAAATATGCGCCTGTCAGTAATGTCGGCAATATAGCTTAGCCTTCCGGTATTTAGCTGATCTGAGCACTTGTACGTACTGAAAATGTCCACGCCCTTTTTCCCTGTACGGTCATTGGCTGCAATCCCGCCGTTTTCGCGACGTTCGCACTCATCTGCAAAGGGCGCCACGGTGCCATTATTCTGAACAATGGCTTCGTAATAGAGATTTGCTATCTCGATCATCTTTTCCCTTGGTGTGCGCTCCATCTTGGGCTGGCGCTCAAGGAATGCAGGGCGAAGCGCTGACATATTTGGATTCAAGGGTTCACCCTTTTCATTATGCACCACAAGGTGATCGATCTGGCTTATCTCATTATCAACAACCTTCAACCTCACCGCTGCAATGGTTGGGTTTTTATTCTCCTCTATCACTCCCATGAAGGCCACCTCGCCAGTGTCAGGGTCAGCAACTATTATCTTGAATTCAGTCGGGCCTCCTGTTGCTGTCTTCCAGAGCCCTTCGCCTATGGTGATCTTTTTATTATTTTCTACAATCTCTGCATTTGCTGCGAGTGGGAGACCTGCCGGATCGTTCTTTGCAAGGGCGGCAAGATATTGATCCATGATTCCGCTGAGACAGTCCCGGGTGCATGTCCAGCCATCAGATGCATGGTAGGGCATGCCGAGTGCTGCAATGGCCTCGATTTCGTAGATTTTACCGCTTCTTATCTTGTAGATATGACCGGCACCCACATTAAACTGTCCCCAGCTGTTCGCGCTTTCGGTGACACCGGGCATGTTGACTATGGGAAGGGGATCGGGTTCGCCATCATGGTTGAACATGGAGAATATCATTACAAGCCCCATCTCCTCATCTATAGCCACGAGCCTGCGCTGGTTGATGTCAGAGATATATCTCATGATGCCGGTGCTGAGCTGCTCCCCGCATTTCATGCGGCCAAATGCAGCCATTGCACCAAAGGTTGTTGCTGAATTTTCAGGGACAGGGGCCTGATTATTGGCAGCGGTGATGCCCCCTTCATGTCTCTCGCATTCATCAGCAAATGGTGCAACAGTGCCATCACTCTGTTCAATGGCGTCATAGTAGGCATTGGCTGCCCTGAACATCTCTTCACGTGACACCCTTTCGGAGGGATCAAGCCTCTGAACAAGTCCCGGGCGGGGTTTTAAAAGCCCCTCTGGCATGGGTTCAGCGATCTGTCTCCAGATCATGTGGTCGATCTCTTTTATCTCTCCATTAACAAGCTTAAGGCGTATAGCCACCTGAACAGGTTTGTCCTTTTCCTGAAGAAGGCCCATATATCCTATCTGGTCAAGCACAGGGTCAGCAACATAGATATTATATCCTGTAGTGCCGGGGCCTGTTGTGTTTTCCCAGAGACCTTTACCTATTGGCATGATCTCTGTGTTTTCAACCAGCTTTACATCTTTTGATAGAGGAAGACCTGCCGGGTCATGCTTAACAAGTGCATCAAGATACTGATCCATAAGCTTTATGAGTGGATCACGTTTTGAGACCTCTGGTACATTTGATGCTGCCGGCTCTGCATCTTTCCTGGCTGCATCAGGTGAATCAGATGGTGAAGAACATGCAGAAAATAAAAATGCGGAAACAAAAAATAAAAGAGTTAAATATAATAATTTTTTCATAAATGGCCCCCTGGTATTAAATGATATATGAGGTTTTTAATAAATGTAGGGGCACGCAGCAGCGTGCCCGGTCTGGCACGATGCCTCGTACCCCCACAGTCGGGTCGATATAATTATTCCCAGCCTGTTGTTATGCCATGCTCTGCCATATAACCTATTGCCTCGATCTCGTAAATCTTACCACCTCTGATCTTATAGATATGTGCGGCAGGCAGGTCAAATGCACCAAAATCATTGGTACGTTCTGTTACGCCTGGCACCCCTTTAATCTTCATGACCTTTGGTTCACCTGTATGGCGGAAGATAGAAAAGGCAAAAACAAGCCCCTTTTCCTCATCAACCGCAAAAACCCTGCGGTCTGTAATATCGGTAATATAGCTCATGACACCTGTGCTCAGCTGCTCACCGCACTTCATCTGTCCGAATGCAGCCATTGCCTGCATCATTGCATCTGCATCCTTTGGCAGCGGGTCAGGATTGTTAGCAGATATTATCCCGTTTTCGCGGCGCTGGCATTCATCAGCAAATGGGGCTACACCGCCATTATCCTGTACAATGGCCTCGTAATAGGAGTTGGCTATCTCAATCATCTTTTCGCGTGCAATACGTTCCATCTTGGGCAGACGCTCAAGTAGAGCTGGCCGCACAGCCGACATGTTTTTGTGCAGGGGTTCACCCTTTTCATTATGAACAACAAGGTGGTCGATTTTTGCTATCTGTTTATTTTCTATCTTGAGTCGTATAGCTGCTATGGTGGGCTTTTTATTCTCCTCAATCACACCCATAAAGGCCACCTCATCAGCCGCCTCATCGGCAACTATGATTTTAAATTCTGTGGGGCCTGCTGTGGCTGTCTTCCATAGCCCTTCGCCTATGGGTGTCTTTTTAGTATTTTCTACAAGCACTGCATCTGCTGCAATGGGTGCAAGGGTCGGGTCATTCTTTGCAAGGGCTACAAGGTACTGATCCATCTTTTCTTCAAGGCATTTTCTGTTGCAGCTCCAGCCGTCATCACCCTGATAAGGTGCATCAAGTATGGCCATTGCCTCTATCTCATAGATCTTACCGTTCCTTATCTTGTATATATGAGCAGCCGGGACAGTAAACTTGCCCCACTCGTTTTTACGTTCTGTCAGCCCTGGTATATTTACAATGGGCATTGGGTCAGGTTCACCGTCATGGTTGAACACTGAGTATACCATTACAAGCCCCATCTCCTCATCTATTGCAGCAGGGCGGATCTGGTTGATGTCTGTTATATATCTCCACATGCCTGTATCCATCTGCTGTGCGCAGGTCATTTTCATAAATGTAAGCATACCGCCGGCTGATGTCATTGCACCATCCCCCATTTGCGGGTTCTGATTATTTGCGGTGGTCATACCGTTTTCATTACGCTGGCACTCATCAGCATATGGGGCAATAGAGCCGTCATTCAGTTCAAGTGAAGGATAATAGCTAAGTGCCGCCTTCAGCATCTCATCCCTGGGGGTCTTCTGTGTGTCCGGCAGTTTTTCTACAAGCGCAGGCCTTGGTTTTTTAAGCCCTTCAGGCACCGTATTACCTGCCATGGCAGAGACCGCGGGGGATACCATGTGATCTATCTCTTTAATCTCGCCATCAATTAGCTTGAGCCTTGCACCAAGCAGTACAGGTTTACCTTCGCTTTCCATAACACCCATAAAAGCGACACGCTCCTCTTTGGGGTCTGCAACATAGATCTTGAAATCTGTTGGAAGGGCGGATGCGGTTTTCCAGAGCCCTTCACCTATGGGTGTGGGTTTGGTGTTCTGAACAATTTTGACATCCTCTGCAATGGGTATCGCAGCAGGGTCATGGCTTACCAGGGCCGCAAGATATTTATCCATAATGTTTACAAGGTCAGCCCTTGTATACCGATATTGAACCTCTGGTTCTGCAATTGGTGCTGCCTTTTCAGGTTCAGGGGTTGAACTCACATTTGCGTCTGTGGCCTGATCCTTAGTGCTGTCAGAGGGTGAAGAACATGCTGAAATAAGAAAACAGAAAACCAGTAAAAGAGTGTACAAAACAACAGTTTTTTTCATAAGACCTCCCCTTTTGTGGCCCATAAAACCGTTTCAGATATGGTATATCCTTACATACCCCCGGATATCCCGGTTTTAAAGGCGTAATTTATTGATGTTTAAGTTAAATTTTTTAAAAAGGCGCTGCTCCTGCCGGAAATGAACTATAGGAATATAGGCTTTATGTGTCAAGACAATAAACCGGAAACATACACTGCCAGCGCCCTTAACGCCCTGTCTACTGATCTGAATATTGCCATGCCACAATTACCGAGCTCTTTCGCCATAGGGTCATACAGCCCACCCGCGTCTATCACCCCTATAATGGGTTTATCTGTATTATTTATTATTTCGCCCAGTTCATTAACCATACTGCCAGGTCTCATAAAACCATATCTACTTTCGCCTCTTAGCGTCGTGGTGGTAGGTGATAAAGGGTCAAGGCCCACTATTATGGCATCCACATTTTCATCCTCAATAAGGTATTTTATGGCAAGTATATGGGCCTCATCATCACCTGCCGGATTTATGTCAAAGGGATTATTCACCTTTGTAAGTAAAGAAATCCCCTTTGCCTCAAGTAATGCCTCAAGTTTCTTCACTGTGGTTTTATTAAACCGAGCCATCTCAAGTCGGCAATCGCCTGTTTCAATATTATCCGCCATGCCCACTGCCTCAAAGCCTGCCCCGCTCAATGCCGCTATCCTGTTACCCCTGATAACCTTTTTATTGATTTTTTCTGCTAGTAAAATGAGGTCATTAAACTCTGTAAAGCTGGATGCAATAATCCCCCCGGCCTGTTTTACGCATGATTCAAAGAGCGAGTAATCACCTGATATTGCAGCTGTATGACTGGCTGTTGCACTCTTTCCCTCTTTTGTCCTGCCTGCCTTATAGACTATTACCGCCTTTCCCATGGCTTTTGCCTGCTTAATTGCCCTTAAAAAAGCGAGCCCATCCTGATCTCTGAACCCCTCTGCATAAATAGCAATCACATCAATATTATCTCTTTCAGAAATATAGGCGGTTATATCCCCAGTGGTGAGGTCATTCTGGTTACCAACTGATATCATATAGGCAGGGTCAAACCAGTTAAGCCTGCTAAGCCTTGTTATCATGAATGCCCCGCTCTGGCTTATTAAGGCAGTGCCGCGGTTATGGGCTCCCCTTTTTCTGGGAAGCTTCTCTTCAGGGATAAAGAGTGTATCATATTTACCGGGGTGGGATACAACACCAAGTGAGTTTGCCCCTAAAAAAACAGGGGTATTTTGGCCTGCTAACCTTGCCCTGTTGATCTTATCCGCTATCTCGCTGGCAATCCCGGTGCTTTCATCCGTCTCACCCATACCGCCCGGTATAAGGATTATTGATTTGCATATATCCCTTTCAAGCACGCTGTTGACTATATCAGGCACCTGTTCTGCCCCCACAGCAACCACGAGGAGATCAACCATTATATCAAGGCTTGTGAGGCTGTCCACGCACTGCACACCATTAAAAGATTCTGTCCCAGGCTTTATGATGCGGAGGTTTTGTTTCTCATATCCCATTGCGATAATATTATTCAGTATGATCTGCCCAAAATTCACCCTTGTGGTTGAGACACCAAGTATTCCTATTGATTGGGGATGCAATAGGGAATCAACCCTGTTCAGGGGTTTTTTGCTTTGCATCTTTTCAGGACGGCTGAACCTACATAAACCATCTAGGGGTACAGGTCGCCCTTGTGAGATGACAAACGGGTTTATCTCAAGCTCTTCTATCACATATGGGTTATCAGGAGAGGGTTCTGAAAAGCGATTTGCAAGGGATATGAGTGATGAGAAGAGGTTTATAAGCGTACCATCAATCTCAACCGGTTTCTGTCCACGGGTAAGTCCTGCGAGTTTTCTGTAGCATAAGGTCTTCCTGAACAGTGCAATAAATTCTTGGGCAGAGGTCATCACTGTTGATGCTGATACAAAGGCCATGCCCTTTTTAAAGGTGTCAGCATAAAGCTCTGTATCTGTGCCGCCAGGGCCTGCGGTCATGACCATGCCAAACTCACGGGTGTTTCTGATGCCGATAATCAGTTCGCTGCCAAAGATATCCGGTTTGAATTCTACATGCTGAACCATGATGAGGCCCCTGATACCCTGTTCAATGGCCTCATTGAGCCTGCTCCCTGAAAGCCCTTGATAAACTACAGGAGAATGGTCCTCCCCACTTTCAATGAGATGAGCATAAGAGTCAGGCACATCCGTCAGCATCTGTTTAACTGCTGTCCTGATTGCATCAGCCCTTTTTTCAACCACCTTAACGCCGTGAACATCGGTTTTATGGCTTATGTGCGGGGAGACAATCTTGAGCACCACCTTTTCACCCGGAAGAGAGGTAAGCTCTTCATCAGTATACTCCCGGGTTTTATCCAGAAGCATATGTGCTGGAGCAGTAATGCCATGAATCCCCTTCAGAAGCGCATAGGTCTCGTGTTCATAGAGGCTCGCCCTTCCATCATTTTCCGCTGATGTAAATATGTTTATAATGGCTTTAAAATTATTATGATATTCATCCAATTTCAATAGCACATACAATAGGTTTCCTGCCATGTAGGGGCAGGCCTGTGTGCCTGCCCGGTGATGGAGGTTTAAATCCCCGAATACCGGGCCGACACGCAGGTCCGCCCCTACCACTATCAAACCAAACAGTGAGCTGATCCCGCCTGAGGCGGGACTGAAAGCTCCATCCAGAATTTGTCTCTTTCTGGATGGACACTAAATAATTTTATTATGATCGTCAATAATATTACCCGTAATTCTTACGTGGAATAGTGGCAAAGTGAAACACCGGCTTTGTGATCTTAAGTATATTAAGCGGGCAGTGTTTTACCCCTGCCGGGATAAATGCCAGGAAGCTTTCTCTCATCAGGTTTCTCTCCCCGTCTATATAAAACTCTATCTCAGCACCAAGGTCATTCAAATCCTTCGGGTCTGTGCCAAAAAAACCTATTACCTCATCAACATCATGTGAGTGGGGTTCAGGGCTGGAGTCATCCTTCTGATCGGTAGGCCAGAACCATACAACCTCTACATAAAAGGCGCCAGGGATTACATCGCTGTCCAGGTAAAACATGCGGGTGCTTCTCTCCGCGGAAAGGTTTCCTGCCCAGGCAGGTATCTCAACCTCCTTCCTGGGTTTTGTTATGATATACTTCCCATGTTCTGATTTTGCCATTTTGTTCCCTCCCCTTAATATTTTTGGATTATAGATTCATGCGCTGTTCCTGACAGTTTAGCCAAACAGATATTTAAGTCAATGTTGATGGTTTCGTAAAAAAGCTGAATCTCACACAAAGACACAAAGTCGCAAGGGTAACTAATAAAAATAAAACTGTTTTTCTTGGTGTTCTTTGCGGCTTTGCATGATAAATTATCTTTTTACAATGTTGTCAATGTTGTCAATGTTATCATTTTATCTCACCAATCCTTTTTAATCTGCTTCTGGAGTTTTGTGATCGCCTTCCACCTTTTTCTCTCTGTCTGTTGAGTGCCAAGGTTTGTCCTCTCCTCAATAAATCTGGCCTCACGTTTCATCCGCATATAGTTATTGTATCTACCAGTATCAAGTTCCCCTGCTCTTATGGCCTCCTGCACTGCACAGCCGGGCTCAGATTCATGCGTGCAGTTTCTAAATTTGCAATTAAGGCTAAGCTCTTCGATATCATTGAATGCCTCTTCTATCTCCTCTTCAACCATCCAGGGCTGAAATTCCCTCATCCCAGGCGTATCTATCACAATCCCACCTTCAGGAAGGAGCATAAGCTCCCTTGAGGTGGTTGTGTGCCTTCCCTTCTGATCATATTCACGGACAGGGTTAACCCTCTGCCTTTCAACCCCGAAAAGCCTGTTTATTATGGTTGATTTACCCACCCCTGATGACCCGATAAATACTATTGTCTTACCGGCCTTTATGTGTGCGGATAGATCTATAATCCCTGAATTTGTGAGGCCGCACACAGGTATAACAGGCACACCAAAGATGACTTTGTTTATCTGATCCAGATATTCCTCTGGGTCAGGTACAAGATCGGTTTTGTTAAGAATAACCACCGGGGTTATTCCACTGTTATATACAGTGGTCAGGTAACGCTCAATGCGGCGCACACTGAAATCATTATCAAGGGCGTTTATCAGAAAGCAGGTATCTATGTTTGCTGCGAGTATCTGCTCAGTAATCTTACCCTGGATCTCTGACTTCCTACCGGACACCCCCTTTCTGGATAAAGAGTTTTTTCTTTCAAGAAGCCCGTGGATTATGGCCCTGTTTTTCTCTTTATAGGTTCTTATTGTCACCCAGTCTCCAACCGCGGGGAGACCTCCCCCATCTTTTGCCGCATGCTGCATCCTGCCTGACATCTCTGCGAGAAATTCTCCCTCATCACACAGCACACTGTAAAAGCCTCCTCTGTGCCCCTGTGATATCCTTGCTGGCAGTATTTCTTGTTCTATTTCCTGATTCGTAAATTGTGTTCTGAAATGGTCATCCCATCCCAAATCTTCAAGATTCATTCTGTTCCCCTTTATTTTGCTGTCCATGAACTGATAAATCTTACCACTATGAGGGCACGATGCGTCGTGCCCCTACGGTCAATATGGAAAAATAATCATGCGCATCGTTATGAGGGCACGGTGCCCCGTGCCTACGGTCCGTCATTGATCCAAATTAGAACAATTGTACGCACTATTGTCCCGCGATAGCCTTGGCGACGGCGGAGCGTGCCCTCTTCATCATGATAATTAAACCTGAACCTATAATTTATCAGCATGAAACAGGTTGTGTTATATAATAGTATAAGGGATTTACCAATAGAAAACCCCGGTTAATATATCTTTCCCCGGGGCCAAAAATGAAAAGGCCGCCCATTTAGGCGGCCTTTAATAAACAGGTGTTATTTTTAACCTGCTGACCTCCAGGGGCACAATACCGCATCTTTTTCTATTATTACAAAATCCATGTGTTGTGCCTCCTTTCAGCAGTTTTAAAGTTTATCGTTAAAATGTACGGATACTTTATTCCGGACCTAAAATATGTCAAGTTAAAAGTAGTGGCTTAAGATACTATCCTTTCACAGACAAGGTCTCCGACCTCGGATGTGCTGTAACCCATATTGCCCGCAGCCATGCTTTTCAGCTTGTTTGCAGTAACATACTTTACCGCCTCTTCTATCTTGTCTGCGGCAGCCTGTTCGCCAAGGGTCTCAAGCATCATGCCTGCAGCACATATGGCAGCAAGGGGGTTTATTACACCAAGCCCTGTATACTTGGGGGCAGAGCCGCCAATAGGTTCAAACATGCTTACACCCTCGGGGTTGATATTGCCGCCTGCAGCAAGCCCCATGCCGCCCTGGGTGATTGCGCCAAGGTCAGTAATAATGTCGCCAAACATGTTGCCAGTAACAAGCACATCAAACCATTCAGGACTTTTTACCATCCACATGCATGTGGCATCAACATGAAAGTATTCCCTTTTAATATCAGGGTAATCTTTTGCGCCCATTTCATGGAATGCCCTGTCCCACAGGTCATATATATAGGTAAGCACATTGGTCTTGCCAACAAGGGCAAGGGTATTGTGTTCACCCTTACCCTGCGCCTTTTTACCATATTTACGTGTATATTCAAATGCGTACCTGAGGCACCTGTCCACCTGGTGCCTTGAATAAATTGCGGATTGTATTGCCACCTCGTGGGGTGTGCCCTTCATTGAAAAACCGCCAGCCCCTGTGTACTGGTCGCCCGTGTTTTCACGGATAACGCAGTAGTCTATCTCCTTTGGCCCCTTGTTCTTTAGCGGGGTCTCAACGCCGGGATAGAGCCTTACAGGCCGAAGGTTTATATACTGGTCCAGCCCAAAACGGGCCTTAAGTAATACACCCTTTTCAAGGATGCCCGGCGGTACGTCCGGGTGGCCTATTGCCCCAAGTAGTATGGCATTATATTTTTTAAGCTCCTCTATGTCTTTGTCAGAAAGCGTTTCACCGGTTTTAAGATACCGCTGGCCGCCAAAATCATAGGAGGTTGTTTCATATTTGAATCCATATTTTTGAGAGACGGTCTTGAGCGCCTTGAGGGCCTCAGCGATAACCTCTGGGCCTGTACCGTCACCCGGAATAACTGCTATTTTGTACATTTTTAAGTTCCTTTCATCATAAAATTTAAGAAAATGAATAATATGGGAATGGAGCCTGTGTGTCAATTCTAAAAACAGGGAAGGGAAAGGCCCAAGGCGCAGGGATAAAGGTAGGGTATTTTTGTGCCTGCCCGTGTGCGGAAAGACCGGGGTCACCCATTGACATTAAAATTGAAAGCACCCTTTAGTTGCAAAATGCAACAATATGATGTAGGAAATATCATGTTGCAACAATTTTACCTGGAGGAGCTATCATGGCCACAGCAGTAAGAATATCTGAAAAGCTTGTAGATGAAGCAAAAAGATTTGGTCGGATTGATCACAGGTCTCTGGCCGGACAGATTGAACACTGGGCACGTATGGGTAAATGTGCTGAAGAAAATCCTGACCTGCCATATTCAGTCATAAAGGAAATACTTATTGGCCTGGATGAACTGGATGAAGATGAGAAAACCGAATATAAGTTTGGATAGCACATTATGAAAATTTACCAATCGAGGTCATTTGAAAAAAAAGTCAAAAAGATGTCCAAAGCTGAGAAGGATATCCTGGATAAAGAAATACACAGGATAGCGGAAGACCCGACTGTTGGAGATGAAAAGAAAGGTGATCTACGGGGTGTATTTGTTTACAAGTTTAAGATTAAAACGACCCAATACCTGCTTGCATATCGGAAGATAGAAAGAGATTTAGAGCTTATTATGGTTGGACCGCATGAAAATTATTATCGTGATTTGAAGGAATACTTGAAAACCCGGTAATTCCAGAAACAGATTCGAGCCGGGCACATGGCACGGGAGATACTGTAGGGGCAGGCCTATGTGCCTGCCCGCGTTAGATGCATAAAGTAACAGTCAGCCTTTTTACAGGTATAACCCACCCACTTGCTGGAGGAGCAGGGGAGGTGGATTCGTATCAGACACATGGTGGGCCAATATTATATTTTGACAACAATTTTTAGATGTGGTTTTATTTCCCGCAATTCTTCAGGTTTTTAATTAAGTAGTATTTTTCTGTTTTCGTATCACCGTTTTATTTTTGAATTATTAAAATAATTGTCTTACTTCATGTAAATATGTTTGTTAATGTAAAAAGTAAAATGCCCATATCGGGGAATTTGCCTGGTACTTATATGCTGGTTTTAAGAGGGCACGAAAATTAAATTACGGAATATGAAAGGCAAACTAGGAAAGTAAAAATGGCTATATGTAGCTATATATAACCATTTTTCAGCCGGCTTTAGACCGGTTAATAACATGTTAGCCCAAGCAACATTACGAAGTATGGAAATCGAAATCTTAAAAACAGATGGATATGGTCTTTTAGCTGAGGTGCGTTTCGGTGCGCAAGTGCTTGGAGTAATGGATGACTTTAGTATGATCCAACCCGAATCAATCGATTATTCAGAACCTGATTTTCTCATCTCAGCATTGAATATTCATGGGAAAAAATGTTTTCAGGCAATCCTGACAAAAAGAAAATGCTCGTAAGAACCGGTGATTGGTCATACGAGGCTTACGGACAAATAGTTTCGGTTAAACCTGTTGTTGCCGATTTCGGTCTATTTTCCTTGGAGCTTGGAAATTTTACAAATGATGAACGATGCATAGGTGAATGGATAGTCGAGCATATAGATCGTCTTGACTTAACTTTTAGAATAAAAGTGGGTGGCTAACGTATTGCTCACCGGATTCGGGCCAAAAAGCGGCCCTCTCCGGTGAGCAATACGAACCCCGCAGTTAGTGGTAAAGTTAGGCGCAATTAGGTGTGAAAATCGTTATGTAAACGCATTTAAGAACTCTCACACTTTGGA
>JAFGFM010000092.1 GCA_016931115.1 Deltaproteobacteria bacterium
ATGATCTCGCCGTTTTCATCAAAGAGTATTGTTCTGGAACTGGATGTTCCCTGATCCAATGCCATGACAATTTTTTGCATAGTCACCTCTTAAGCATGGTATTTAATAATTGACTGATAACCTTACGTCCCGCTATTGAACCGCTATTTTAACCAGTTTCAAATCATCAGGGTCGGAGCTGTTTCCATAGTACACTTCATATTTCCCTGTTGTCACAGCCATCTTCCTCTGTGCCCTATCATAAAATTCAAATGAAGAAGGTGGAAGGTCAATGGTAACCTGCCGGGCTTCACCGGACTTTATATCCACACGCTGAAAACCCCGAAGGGTCTTGATCGGTCCTTCAATATCATCTGCTTTTCGGACATATACCTGAATTACCTCTGTGCCGTCGCGTTTACCGGTATTTTTTACCGGTACGGTCAACTGAATTGTTTCATCAGCCTTTATTGTTGCCCTGTTTACACTGGCCTGACCGATTTCAAACCTGGTATAGCTTAATCCATAGCCAAAGGGGAACAGTGCATCATTCATATAACGGTATGTCCTCCCCTTCATGGAATAATCCTCAAAATCCTTAAGCTGATCCGAATTTTTGTAGAAGGTAATTGGAAGTTTTCCTGATGGGTTATAATCGCCGAAAAGCACATCTGCAATGGCCTGCCCGCCGGATTCCCCTGCATACCAGGCCTGAAGGATGGCATCACTGGTTTCGGTTTCAGGGGTAAGGGCAATGGCTGAACCGGAGCAGTTAACAAAAATAACCTTTTTACCTGCCTCTTTTAATGCCTTTAAACAGTTGCGCTGCACCATGGGAAGGTCGATATTGGTACGGTCTCCTCCCTTGAAACCGGGGTAGGAAACAGGCATCTCTTCTCCTTCAAGGTTGCCGGAAAGACCTCCTGCAAAGACTACCAGGTCAATGCCCTTAAGCCTGTTGATAAGAGCGGTATAGTCCATATCCACCTCTTTACCAAAGTCAAATTCGATGTTTGCCTGCCAGTCATTCTGCTGTGCGTAACGTATTTCAATTTTATATACCTTGCCTTTTTCGACCTTAAAAGGAATCCTTGCAGGAAGCGTTCGCCAGTTACTGTATTTTGTGATTGATTCGCCATTAACAAGCAGTTCAAATGCGCCTGTTGCCCCGCATTTAAAAACAATCTCCTCGTCTATCGACGGGGTGAAATCAGTTTCATATCTGGCTGAAAAACCTTCGAGCCTGACCCCTGAAGCAAATTCATGCTGCCCGGCAGTGGTCAGCTTAATGGGATTTTCTATCTGCTGTGTTGTAACAATATCTCCCTTAAGGTCAGGATTATTCCAGTAGGTGGCCTTAAAACCCTGTTTACTATCAAATGAACATTGTTCGAAATAGCTTTGTGTAACCTTATCTTCTACCAGGTCACAGCCTTTGTCATAAAGAATCTTACCGGATGAAAGCTTTGCTGTAATGCCGTCAAGGATTGTGATCGTCCTTACCGGCGTTCCATTATAATTCCCCCACAGCACAGGTTTCTCATTAGCGTTGGGCCCGATAACAGCAAGCCTTTTGATGGATTTTTTTAAGGGCAGGATATTGTTTTTATTCTGAAGAAGTGTCATTGTTTCACGGGCCATATCAAGGGCAAGTTTTCTGTGAGCTTCGTTGTTCACGATTGATGCGGGGATTTTAGTCCAGGGCACAAGTTTATCGTCGTCCATCTCTCCCAGGTCAAAGCGCCCTATCAGCACACGCATCAACCTTGTATCGATCTCTTTTTCGGTGATAAGCCCCTTTTCAACAGCCTCCGGCAGTTTTTTATAGTTGTGACTCATCCACTGGCACTCCACATCTGTTCCTGCCAGGACACCTTTTGCAGATGCGTGCACCCCATCGGATGAAACCTTATGGCTTCTGTAAAAATCGTCTATGGCACCACAATCGGAAACAACAACATATTTAAATCCCCAGTCGTCACGAAGAATTTTCTGAAGCAGACGTTCGTTACCGCAACAGGGCTCATCATTCAGACGCTGATAGGCGCACATCACCTGGCGGACATCAGCCTCCTGTACAAGGGATTTGAATGCAGGGAGATATGTTTCATAGAGGTCTCGCGGATCAACATTGGTGAGGTTCAGGGAGTGTCTGCTCCATTCCGGCCCTGAATGCACTGCATAATGTTTGGCGCAGGCCAGTAGTTTGCGGTATTTTGCATCGCTGGGCCCCTGAAGGCCTTTAACTACCGAAACACCCATCCTGGAGGTAAGATAAGGGTCTTCCCCATAGGTCTCCTGTCCACGTCCCCAGCGGGGATCGCGAAAGATATTAACATTGGGCGTCCATACAGAAAGACTCAAAAACCGCCGGTTTTCCAGCCCCTTTTGCTGGGACTCATTATACTTGGCCCTGGTTTCATCAGATACTGCGTTGAATATCTTGTAAACCAGTTCATCATTGAATGAAGCGGCCATACCGATCGGCTCAGGAAAAACAGTAACATTACTGTTATTTGCAAGACCGTGAAGCGCCTCGCTCCACCAGTTGAATTTTTTTATCCCGAGGCGCGGAATGGCATCCGACACATCGCACATCAAGGCGGCCTTTTCTTCAAGGGTTAATCGTAAAATCAGATCCTTTGCACGCTCTTCTGAACTTAAATCAGGATTTTTATAGGGCAATGGCTGCCCGAAAGAACTTGTTGAAAGAAATAAACTTACTATAAACAAAAATAATATTTTCATATTCCCTCCTGCTTTAAAAAAGCATAGCGCATAGGGCATGGCGCATAGCGAAAGATATGAATACACTTTTCACTCTATGCGCTTTGCGTTCTGGCGTTACTGCACCCAGGAATGAAAAGGCTCAGGTGTAATAGAAAACAAAAAATAGATAATATTTTTCCCATGAAAACCTCCCGGTTAGTGAAACACCCTGTTAATCCCTTTTTGAGTGTTCCTTAAAAAATTTAAATATGTCCGACAGTACAAGGGGTATCATACCCCCATGATCCGCATCAACCTCTTTATACTTTAAATTGAAACCCTTCTCTTTCATCCATGCTGACATGACCCTGCTCCCTGTAAGAGAAGGCGTTGCCCCTGTTCCTTCTGTCATAAAAACAGGTGTTTTTCTAATATTTTCCCATGGATAGTTTGCTTAATCCACAAATGGCCCTGACATAGGTGCGATTGCAGCCCAGTACTGGTAATATTTTGCACCGAGATACCATGTGCCCCCGCTTCCCATTGAATGACCTGCCAGAAAAAAAGCTGAGCGCCTTACAGGGTACTCATTTACCACAATTTCTATCACATTGATAACATCCTTTTCACTCAATTGCAGAGTTTTTTCCTGCTCAGGTTTTACAGCAGAGCGCTGCTGTGCTGCTATTTCCGGGTTTCTAAAGACGGCAGGAAGACGAAGGGGTGTTCCATAGGCGCCAAAGGGGGAATAACCCAGAGGGGAAAGTAAAATGAAACCATGCTGCTCAGCAAGGGTAATAAGCTGCCTATTATTGGCATCTATGTACCGGTTTTCGTCCGATCCTGCCCCGTGCAGAAATACGACCATCGGCAGTTGTGAATTGCCATCCCATGAAACAGGGACATAGAGGCGGTAAGGTATATCTGCATTTGCAGCAGGGAAATGATATTTCCGGTGAAGATCACCTTTGGCTCGCCATTGAGTGTCGTCCGGATTTGCTATACCCTTTGCCAGGGTATTTGATTCATGAATCTGTTCTTTTGCATTAATAGTGCAACCGTATTTTATAGTATCGGAAGCATTAACCCAAATAACAGCAGATGACAGCATAATGAGAAATAACAGGGTAATTGCAGTAATAAATTTATAATAAATATTATACACGATTCCTCATATTTCTAAGAAATGAGATAATTTAATGAAGTGCGGAAGCTGGAAGGATTTTGTGCAAAACCTTATCCAGGATGTAAATGCAAAAATCATACGACAATACCAGCCCGGAACTGTAATTTGGATAGTTATAGGGGTGCGATGCCTCGATATAAAAAATGGGGCAGGGGGGAGTTTTGAAACCTTTCCCATTTTTTGTAGGGAGTAATATGCATCGCAACCCTATAAAAATTACAGCGTGTAGAACCGCTGCATTTTTAAAATGTATATAGGTATACCAAACTTTTTAATGCTGTCAATACAAAAATAATGTTTATCTGCTATGTGCAGGGGTGGAGGGTTCCTGGATTCAACTGTTTGCGAGAATTATAACAGTGATGAGGTCCTGAAGATAAACATATCACCCCTGAAATAATTCTGACTGAGTACAAGCGCCTTGCCTGAAACCGGATGATAGGTGGTTTCATTAAAAAATACAGGCGCCCCAAAGGGGATTTCAAGGGCGCTTGAAATATCCAGGTCTGCGGCAATCGATCTCAGGGTCTGATTTACCTTATGAAATCTTATTTTCATGGCCTGTTCAATAGTATGCAGAATATCATCTTTTTCCGCCTCTGATTTTGATATTCTGATACAGGGAGTGGGATCAGCATAATAGGTGTTAAAGGATACAGGTAAACCATTATAAATTCTTAACCGCTTCATTCTCCAGATATCCTGTTCAGAGTTCATTGAGAGGAAATTCTGTACATATTCTGATGATCTTGTTGTGGTGATCTCCAGCACTTTTACCTGGGTATTCAGCTTTTGAATGGATTCTTTAAGCTTTTTAAAGCTTCTGCCCAGTTCAAAGGTCAGTTGTTCCTGTTTTATTCTGGATACGGTTGTCCCCAGGCCGCGCCGGCGCTCTACGAAACCATCATTTTTTAATTTATCCATGGCTTTACGTATAGTTATATTGCTTGTCTGGAATTCCCTTTCCAGTTCTTCCCCCGTAAAAAGCTGTTTGCCTGGATTGTATTGCCCTGATATTATACGTCTTTTCATGGTCTCTGCGATCTGGACAAAAAAAGGGACGGATGAAAACTGGTCAAGGGATGTCTTTTTAATTTTTCTTTTTCTATCTGCCATATCTTAATATCCTGAAAGTATAGGGTAATAATATCTAACTGAGAAACTCCAGTTCTTATAACAAAAAAGAACAATAGATATACTTTTATACCAATATCAAAAAATATCAATTATTTTATGACCTGGGTTTATAAAGAATTTATCAGGATATTAAATCAGGTAGAATTTATAAAAAAATATTGTTTTTGATTGTAAGCGGTAAGTCATCAGCCTTCAGTGTTCAGTAAAATGCATTCAAAACAAATGGTTAGCTTAACCAGCCCGGGGCAGGACTAAGACCTTAATCAGGGATTTGCTTTTTTTTGGATGAAAACCAATTAGCATATCATCCTGTGACAGGATTTTGACAGCGTAAACCTGACATAGAGTAAAAAGAGTTGAGGTTAGCTATATCTTTCCTTTAGGCTTTTTGCTCTATGCCATTTGGGCGGAAAATATTCGACCGATTATTTTTTATTGACAGTAATCCGGGTTGCTACAGCGCCTTCTGTTCCATATGTGCCTGCCTGACGGCTTAATTTAAGCTCATCTCCTGATAATATACCCATGCATGACATTTGAACATCATTGTTATATGTCCAGACAAAGGTTATCTTTTCTCCATCAATTTTACCTTGTGTTATTTCACTTTCACTTTTAGCTCCACCCATTTCGGCAATAACTTTTCCGGTTACATTTTTCCCCTCAACCTTAAATGTGTAATTGCATATCATCTCACCGATAGGGGTCGCATAAGTTGCCTGCCACTCACCCGCGAAACCTTTCGATTCACTTTGTGCACCTGCTGTCATAAACCCGAAAAGTACTAATACTAGTGTGATGGTTATACCTGCAATAAGTTTTTTCATTTTGACCTCCTTATTAGTTAAATGATTAATTATTTACCATCCGGCCTGATATTATAATTGTTAATAGGAACAGGTTGAGTTGATAGCTTCATCTCTTCCTTATCCTGTTTAATGATTATCCATTTGAGCCAGTTCTTATCATCCTGTTCAGGGAAATCCTCCCTGAAATGGAAGCCTCTGCTTTCTCTCCTCATCAGGGCTGCCCTGAAGGTGAGCTCAGCGCATAATGTCATAGACCTTACCTCATGGCATTTGCCCAGGTAGTGCGGATCTTTTGCATAGAGATCCGGTAATTTTTCCTTTAACCTTTCGATCATGCCGATGGCCTCGGAAAGACGCTCTTCGCTCCTGCGGAGATTATATCTCATTGGGGCTGCAATGCTTCCCAGTGCAGATATGGCTACCCAGGGTGAAAAACTATTTTTATCCTTCATCGGCGCATATATAGAATTGCTGATCTTATCCGTATCAATGTTTTTCAGATCAACAGGAGGTCCTCCTTTTACATAATTAGCAACTGAGGCGCCTGCCCAGCCCGCACTGATTACCGCGAACATGATCCCTGAACCGGGGCATACACCGGGAGGTGAGGCAACAGCGCCGGCCAGTGCAGAGCCTGCATAGCTTGTATCTCCTATTGCCCATAACCCCTCAAGGCTTGTTTTCATATCATGGTCAACCTTTATACAGGATGTTTCGCCGTGTAACGGCACTGCTATTTCAGGTTTGGAGTCCCTTGATATCCCGTACTCCTTCTCTTTATTACCTATCCTTTTTAACCACTCTTCAATCTTTGGAAGGCCGGTAGAAAAACCGTGCGGAGGCATTGCCTTTGGCGGTTCAAAGTAAATCGGCCCTCTGCCTTCAGCAACCTCTTTTTCCAGACCAACAGCCAGTTTGACAGGTAAAAATACGCCAGCCGGCCCCCTGTCAGGCATGTATTTATGTGCCAGATTTTCACCCTGCTTGTTTACTAAAAAATCAGAACCCACCATGCCGCTGTCTGTTGCCTGAAACACTGTATGCCCATAAAGGTTTCCATATTCGGCATTTCTCATTTCAGCACCTGCCCTGTAGGCTGCTGCTATACCATCGCCTGTGCCCGCAGACCAGAAACGCCTTACCTTATAACCGCAGCTTCCGTTTGCCAGTATGGTGGCCTTTGCATTTATAATAATGAAATGGCCGTCAATAATATTAAAACCGGCTGCTCCAATTACACGATTATCAAGCGTTAACAGATCAACTATATGAACTTTATCTATTATCCTTGTCCCCATTTTTTTGGCTTTGGCACGCATGGGCAGCATCAAGTCTATATCAATAAATGTCGACGAATACTCGGGGGCAAACATGGCAGGGAAGGAAAGCATATTACCATCAGGCGTCTTTGCAAGCTTATTGCCCCATTCGGAAAACTGCTGAATCGCCCTGTATGTATCTTTAACATATTTAGCCAGTAATTCCTGGTCATTCAAAAAAAGTCCTGATGTGTGCACCTGAAAATCTATAAATTTGTCAGCATCATTGTTGGGACCGAGAAAGGCAAGGATGCCACCTATCTTTGTTGCCTTACCTGCCCAGCCTGTTGTCTGTTTCTCAACAATCAATACATCACATTCCGGGTTATTTTCCTTTACCTTTATTACGGAAGCCAGACCGCCTATCCCGCCTCCTATTATCAATACATCTGTAGAGAGGTATTCTCTTTTGTTATTTAAGTCAGTCATTATGTTCTCCTTTATAGCCCTTAGAAAGATGACCGTAACGGCGCCGGAATATTGGGAATTACATTAATGCAGCTTACCGGGCAGGCACATTCACAGGCAAGGCACCAGACACAATCTTCAGGGTATGCAATAACCGGTTTTTTATTCGCCTCATCCCACCGGATCACATCCACAAAACATGCATTCATGCATGATTTACATCCTTTGCATGCATCCATGTCTATTTTAATCTCTTTAATCCATTTAAGTTCCAGAATTTCCATTTTCAAAACTCCCCTGTTTTATATGTAAATAATACGAGAGCCCTCTTTTTTGATCTTTAATGAGGCCTTGCGATTGATTGCAGGGTCAGTAACCGCCTGCCATATCCCCCACAGGGCTGGAAGAAAATTCTTGAATGTGCCTGCCTCGGCTATATTGTGGCTAGGCCATCCGCCTCCGGTGGGTTTTTTTCCGGTCGGATGTTCGGGCATTGCTGCTGGAGGATGTGATGGCCCGCTTCCGGGAGGAGGTTTTGGGAAACCGTGCATACAGGAGCGCATTTTGCACCCGCCAGGGATCGCCTCCCACTGGTGTGAAAGCATGATAAATGGTTTTGTACCCGGGATTTCGCCTGTGGTGCCTGCTGTAAGGAGGTGCTCATATGTCCAGAATGCCTTCTGCTCCTCAGTGCCAATATTGGGGTCCACCCATTCAATTCTTAAATCCATAACCGGGCTGTAATCTATGCTTTCTGTAGCGATCTGGACTGCGCCTATATGGCCGCCCAGAGGCGGTTTTCTTTCCCACCTGAATCCCTTGTGCTCATCCGGGCACCAGAGTTCATAACCCTTTTCCATATTGACCCACCACCAATCAATCATCTCGGTGGTAACTCCCGGAATAACATGATCAACTACCATCCAGTTTTCAGGATATTTATTTTCCATATTGCTGCCTCCTTTTGATATTTTGGTAATTAGATGCTTCTCCAATTAAGTTGGAAAAAAAGAAGATCAAGCCAACATAATTTATTTATGTCATTTATGCTGTCCCTCTGTAAAGTATTTAAGTTTTACTATTGTAAAGTATTAAAGTCAATCAAAATTAGTTTGATAATAAGTATAATTGAATATAAAGTGCATTTAAAAAAATCAGGAAATATGACCAATGATTAACAGGACTAAAAGAAAACTGGGCAAACAACCCAGAGATGTAAGTGAAAAGACAAAGGAGTCTGTTCTTAAGGCCGCGTTTAAGGTGTTTGCACAGGAAGGTTTTCATAATGCAAAATTAAGGGATATTGCTTCCATAGCAGGAACAACTCACAGCCTTATAAGGCATCATTTCGGTTCAAAAGAAGATTTATGGAAGGCAGTGGTTGATTACGGGTTGAATATGCAGGAAACCAATATATTGAAAATATTAAAATCCCATGAATCTGCCGATCCTGTAGAACTTTTCAGGGAATTTTTACAATCATACATATCGACAATAGCCAAAAACCCGGAGTTAACCAAGATCCTTATGCATGATAACAGCCGTTTAAGCCCCCATCTGGATTATATTATAGAAAGGCAAAAAAAACTTCACTCGATCGTTGAACCTGTTTTTAAAAATGCACAGAAATGCGGGTATTTTAAGGGTTTTGATCACGATAGTTTTCTTGTTTATGTGCGTGCATTAGTTGAAACACCCATTGCAACAAGGGATATTACAAACAGGCTGCTTAAAGAGGATATCCTCTCAAAAAAAGGTATTGCACTCCATGCAGAGCGGGTAATAAAATTTCTTTTTCGTAAAGAAAAATAAATACAGTTATTTCCTTAGGCATTGCCAGCAAGGATTAAACCTTCCCTATATTGACAGCTGCATAATAGGCGCTGCTTATTGCCTGGTCAACCTTGCCAGGCTTTATGGCGTCACCTATTACATCTACAGGAATATCTCCAGCCGCAATTTTTATATCGTCAAAGAGAGATGATTTCATTCCCAGAGCGTATAAAATGGTATCTGCATCAAGACACTTTTCCCCTCTATCAGGTAATAGAACTTTTACATAGTTCCTGCCTATCTCCAGACATTTTGTATTTTCCATAACATGGATATCCTCTTTGGCAATTTCCAGTACCAGGGCTTCACGGTACATGCCGTAGGACTCATCAGCAATACGCGGAAGCATCTCCACGATGGTGATGTCATGTCCGCTCTTTGCCAGATGCAGGCCCTGTTCAGAGCCGATCAGGCCCCCTCCGATCATAATTACTTTTCTGCCGCAACTTATATTACCTCTATATACCTCCAAAGACTGATGGGCATGCTCTATACCGGGGATTTCAGGTGTTACCGGTTCTGATCCGGTTGCAATAATGATGTGATCAGGTTTGATCAGGTTAATTAAATTTACATCAGCCTTTTTATTGAGAAGAACTTCAATAGCACGATTTTTAACCTCCCTGATAAGTACATTCTTAAAATTCATAAGGTCAATCTTGTCCTGTTCCTGGTCGGTAAAGAACAGGAGCCCACCCAGCCTGTCTTCTTTTTCTGCCAGTACAACCTTGTGACCCCTGTCAGACGCGGTTATAGCCGCCTGCATTCCAGCCGGGCCTCCACCGATAATCAGTACTTTTTTTAACACCTCAGGAGGTTTCAACTCATATGGATCAAAGGGAAGGTTGGCAAGTGGATTGATTGTGCAGTAGCCGACTATTTTTGCCAGTTCCATGCTGTCAAAGGGCAGATCTTTATACCCCTCTTCCGGGGACCCGGGGAAACATTTAAAACACCTTATGCAGCGCCTTATTATATCCTCTTTCCCTTCCCTGGCCTTATTTGCTATCTCGGGGTCAGCTAAAGATTGCCTTCCCAGGACCACATAGTCCGCCTTTCCTTCAGCAATTATTTCTTCCATCTGCTCAGGTGAATTGATTCCTCCGACAACACCTACAGGCAGGTTTGTGTACTTTTTAACTATGGCCGAAAGCTCTGCGTTATAACCGTGTTCAATATACATGGAGGAAAACTGCTTTGTTACAACAGCGTCATAATAGATGCCGCTTGATATCTGGACCGAATCAATAATTCCATCCAGCATGGCAACAAACTTTCCGGTTTCGTGAGGGGTAATCCCTCCATAACCGTCAGCAGCACTGACACGAAGTTCAAGGAGAAAATCCTGCCCCATTGATTCCCTTATTGCCTTTAAAATCATCATGGGAAACCGAGCCCGGTTTTCAAGGCCCCCGCCGTACTCATCACCTCTTTTGTTATATGTTGTTGATAAAAACTGTGTAAAAAGAAACCCGTGTCCTCCATGAATCAAAACACCGTCATAGCCACAGTTTTTAACAAACTTGGAACAGGTGATAAAATCTCTGGTAATACGTTTCATATCTTCAATGGTCATGGCACGTACCCTGGTGCCATTTGGGCGAATTTCATTGTTTGGGCCGATTGCCTCCTGGTCAGGTCCAAAGGGGGTTTTCTCAGCTCCTGCATGCATAAGCTCACATATTGCGATCGCACCATGCCTTTTTATACGTTTTGCGTATTCACCAACCTTTTCAACCACGCATCCATCGGTTTGTGTAAAATCTACTTCTGGTAGCGGTATCCTTATGGCATCCCTGAAATTTACATCAAGCTCCCCTACTGCAACACAGGCGTACCCGCCCCGGGCTGGTGCCTCCAGTTTTCTGAAGGACTTGTCCGCAGCTTCCCGGTTACAGGCAATCAGCGCAAATGCCATGGGCGCACTTTCGATCCTGTTTTTATATGTAAAACCCCCTACCGTAAGGGGAGAAAAAAGATGATCAAATTTCCCCATATTTTCCTCTGTAAATTATTGAATCAATCCTTTCTGTTCTTTAAATATCTGAGGAAGAAAAGATGCGAGGTTCGTGTATTCCATGACATTATGCATGGCCAGTCCTTTGGCAACTATCTCCGGGAGCCTTGCTGTCTTCGGAAGGCAGTAGTAGGGCTTTTTGTCCAGGATATGATAACCCATCCAGAACCTTGTTCTGAATTCAACACCTTCCGGAATTTCACGGACAAAATGCATCATAAAGGCCGGTGACTTCTGATCAGGAATCCCTGGAGGAGGATTGAGCATCATGGCCGAACCGTTTGCGGCAACCAGTGTGCCCACATTGGGTGACCTGAAGCGGCCCATATCAAAACCGACATCCTCCGGTGTCATAAAGCTGATAGCAATCTTTTCCACACTTGGTCCGCCTGTGTCTTCAAGCACATAGTGGGTTATGCCCTGGAACTTCTTTTTTGGAGGCGTTTTCGGATCCAGGACAATGGACCTGTGACGATCGCTCATGGAGACACCGAAATGTCCGGGCGGAAACCATATTTTATAACGAAGATCCTCAAGGCCATGCCAGCCAAACCACCAATCTACCATTTCAACGGTCACGCCGGGCATTTTAAGGAGATTCGCGACATAGAGGCCTCCCTGTGGAAGGGCACACCATCCGGCTTCTACTTCGTGATATCCCGGATTCAGCATATCGTTGCCTCTCTATGGGCAGGGCCTTTGCAGGGTCCATTGGCTTTTTCATTTGATCCAGGGCAACGGGTGCGGGGGGTGTTAATTCTTTGAAAAAATATTTTGAATAGGGTTTTGCCTTTTCTTCCGGAGTCAGTCCGGGATCTCTAACTTGTATTTTCATTATTTAACCTCCTGAGGATTGTATTTATAATTTTGGAACGGTATTTTTTCTGTCGAAAGCTTGAGCTTCCCGTTTTCCATCCTGGCTGTAATCCATTTGCGCCAGTTATTATCATCCTGATCGGGATAATCCTCCCTCACATGCCATCCGCGTGTTTCCTTCCTTTCAAGTGCGGATTTCATGTATATTTCCGAACAGTATGTCATGTTTCTCAAATCATGACACAACCCGAGCATGTGAAAGTCTCCTTCAGGTGATATTTCATTATTTACCAGATCGTAGACATCAGTTATGACATTTAATGACTCTTCCATGCGTTCTCTGTTCTTGCGTATGCTGTAACGGGGAGGAGTTATTACTTCCTGAAGCATCCTGATTCCATCCCGGGGATTTATTCCGGTTTTACGCTGCATTGGAGAGAATATCGTCTCTTTAAATCCTGCAACCTGATCTTTACTTACTGAAGGTCTGTCCGCCTCACCTGCATATTCAACAACAGACGCGGCTGCAAGTATCGCAGATACACCAGCCCATGTCAGCCCTGAACCTCTCAGGCGACATGGAGGAGGGGTAGCCCCGCAGAAACCTGAACCTGATTTGCTTGCATCACCCAGTGCCCACATACCCTTTAATGTGCCTCTCATGCTGTGATCAACACTGATAGCACCCATCTCTCCTATAAACAATGGCACAACCTCCGGTCTCCATCTCTCATCCGATGTATACCTTGCTTCCTTAGCCATGAGTGTGTTCCAGAACTTGCCGGCCCATTCACGATTCCACTTGAAAAGAAATCCTCCAGCAGCGATTGGATTTTTTACGAATATTTCTGTCTCTTCAAAAAGAATCGGTCCTCTGCCCTCCATAACCTCTTTTTCCATCCCAAGAAAAATATTTATATCAAAATCAGGTTCCCATTCCTTGCAGTATTTAGGGGGTATGTACTCTCCAAGGTCGTTGTAAAGGGCATACTGTCCGCCAACGATTGAGGACATATTGCCCCTTAGACCGATATTATAAAAATTGGATATTTCACCATTACGCATCTCTGCACCGGCACGGTATGCTGCAGCGATTCCATCACCTCTGCCGCTGTACCACATGTTCGTGGCCATCCAGTTGCAGGAGCCGTTTGCGATGATCGTTGCCTTGCCGGTAAAAATCTTAAAAGAACCATCAGTGATATCAAAGCCTACAGCGCCTGTTACTCTGTTATTATCTGTCAGCAGCTCGACAGTCTGGGTCTTGTCAACCATCCGGACCCCCTTTTTCTTTGCACGATTCCTGAGTTTAAGCATTATGTCCAGGTCATATGCTGTGAGGGCCCAGAGGGGTATCTCTTCTATACGTGAAAGCTTACCGTTTTCATCCCGCATTATCTCAATGTCCCAACCCTCAAAGAGCTTAACGAGTTCGAGTGAGGTTTTGGCATATATCCTGACCATCTCCTGGTCCTCAAGATAATGGCCAACCTCTTTCACATAGAATTCCAGGAATTTATCTGCATCATCGGTTTCATCAAGCACCCACATGACGCCAGCGCCTTTGTTGGCCTTTGAACCTGAAAACCCGGTGGTAGCTTTTTCAACAATCAGGACATCCAGTTTACTGTTCAGCTCTTTTATCCTGTTTGCGAGTATTAAACCTGCAAGCCCTCCGCCCAGGATAAGAACATCGGCTGAAAAGAGCTCTCCATATTTATTTAAATCAGACATTTTATTAGCCTCCTTCTACTCTTTTACATATGATCTGGGATAAAAGGACTTCGGATAAGGCTCAGGAATAGAGACCGGGTTAACCGGTATAACCTGAATAGCCCCTTCAGGGCATGATAACTCACACCAGCTGCATGTGGCGCATTCCTCCGGGTATCTGGCAACCGGCCTTTTGGCTTCTGCATCCCAGGCAATAACATCCACGTAGCAGGCCCTGTAGCACTTCCTGCATCCTGTGCATTTTTCATAGTCTATTATTATTTTGTGTGTGCTCATAAGTCACTCCTTAAAAAAAACGATGAAAACTAATTAATAAATTTTCATTAAAATACGATTATTGATTTTTAAATAATTCTACAGCTTTTAAAAGCAACTGGATTCCCCGATCAAGTCGGGGAATGACGAATAAACAGACAATACACAGAACCGTCATTCCCGCGCAGGCGGGAATCCATTTTATTTTGTACTCTGATGATTGTGCACATATATTAATATTTCCCGTAATCATGGGCAGTCTCAATCATAGCCATAACATTTTCCATCCTGGCCTGTGATGGTATTCCTTCAATAGATCCGTCTACTATCAAACCTCCATTATCTCCAAAGGTGTCTATGAGCCTTTTTACATAATCCCCTGTCTGCGCCTTTGTCCCTGCTATAAGTATTGAACCCGGAACATTACCCCAGAAGCAGATCCTGTCACCCAGCACCTTTTTAAACATAGCAATATCAACCTGGTCCATATGGGCCAGAATTTTACCTTCAGGCAGTTCGGTTAAAAATTCAAGACGACTGGTATATGATCCTTCGAAGAAAGGTAATGGTGTTAATCCTGCATCAATCAGCGCCAGCAGCATTGTCTTTAGGCCAGGCCAGTAAAATTTCTAAACTGTTCATTGGACATAAAACCATCCGCACCACGATGCAGCGGAATAAAAACCCTTGTACTTCCATTCAATTGTGCCATATACATGGCGTTACCAATGCAGACAGGGGTGAACAGATCGATAGTGGCCTTAAGTTTTTCAGCACGCTTGAACAGATCCAGCATACTGCCCCTCATCCCTCTTAAAAAGTCTGACACAAAATCAAATGGACAAATCCCAAGTGCGCCATAGGTCAATGGGTAACCTTTAGCGGCCAGGTCTTGAGCTAACTTGCCAAGCATTGAGTTAAACCGGTTAGACTCTTCGCCTGCCTGTATAAGTCTTTTCAACATATCCATAACAGGTGGAGCTCCAAGGATAGCCGGAACAGAGGTGGCAGTACTGTATCCATAGGCAAAGGAGTGAATAAATGGGGTCATTGATAAGGGATTCAGGGTTTCTGACATATGCGGCAGGATTTTACGCAATGTAAAATCCCCCGGATTGGCCAGCAACTCATCAAACTCATTTTCTTTCAGGATCTCAGATTCAACATATTGAAACTGACAATCCTCACCCAGCTCCTGTCCCGGCCACTTTATGGTTTTTACTCTCATCAGTTCTAAAAGCTGTCCGGATATCCGTGCCTGCGGGCTGGGGGCCATATCAAAATTCAACTTTACAGTATTATCCAGCCAGGCCCGTGAAAATTTATCATAGTCAAACATGGCCTCTTTTTCTGTTAAACCGGAGATGCTGGTCATAAAGCTGTCAGCCAGGCTTACAACGGGCACCCTGTCAGGTTTTATAAGGGCAATGGCCTGATTGACCCGTTTTTCTCTTGCTGTATATTCATAGCTGTATTTCTGTTTTTTTATTCCCTGATCTTCACTATTCATTTTAAATCCCTTACATGAGGAACTCTTTACAGTTGATAGTCATTCCTATTGACTGCTTCCGGTGAGCTATTCAGGCATACTGGCAGAAATGAATCCTTTGTATTTATTTACCCTGGCCTTGAATTCTGCTGTCTTCATCTGCTCCATATTTTTACCTTCGTTCTTTTGTATGTCCTCGGCATGTATCATCTTTCCTGAAAGAGTGTCATGGGCATGCTTCAATTGCTCCTCAGGGAACTCAAAGGAGATCTTTCCATCAATGACCTTTATCTCACCAATAATACCGCAAAGACAGCAAATGGCTTCGGATGCGCTGTCATTTAAAAAAAAGTTCCTGCTGTGACAGTGCGGACATACTCCCGGTTCACCAAGGTAGGCTGCTGAAGAGATATCTTTTGCTGCCTTTGCCAGATTAATGCCTATCATATGGACCCTTGCCACCTTCTCATCTTCCATGATAATCCCCTTTGACCATGGGAAGACATCGTTATTTATAATTTTCCACATAGGGGTCAGTGCCTGCAGACCGTGATCACATTGTATTCTTGTTGTCCAGTCAGAACCTCCTATCCCCATATAGGAAACAACTTTATCTTTCAGTATTCTTGTGTCAGGGATTTTGCCTCCCTTTTCCTCGGCTATCTTTGTGGCAATAATATTATTACCTCTGTCCATTCTCGGGCCAAAACGGTCTATAAGGGTGTGCATGATACCAGGGGTGCCTTTTACGATTACCGGTGTAGCAAAGACAATACCGTCTGCGTCCAGCATTTTATCCAGAAGCCACTCAAAATCATCCTTTAATACACAGCGGTTACCTTTACCTGAAAACAGGGATATAACGCAGCTGATGCAGCCTGTGCAGTATTTTAAATCCAGGTTATGCAGGTTAATAAATTCAATGTCTGCGCCCATCTCCTTTGCCCCCATAAGGGCTTCTTTACACATGGCATCATTATTACCGTTTTTTGATCCGGATGATATTCCGAGAATTTTCATTTTTAAAAACTCCTTGTGTAATGTTTTATATATACTATCTCATTGTATATTAGCCCCTGTACTGGGTCATATTATCTATTTCTGCGATGTCGGTTACAAAAATGCTCGATATTTCAAACCTGGGTCTTAAATACGGGAATTTATCATGCTTTGCCCAGCCGGGCTTTTTTATGTATGCAGCTTTTTCAACAGCTGCCCTGTACCATGAACTGGGTCCGTCAAACCACATTTCAACGACTCGATTATAAGGGCAACTGTTTACTTCCTGTTTAATCCTGCTTGTCAGGAGCCTTGTAACCTCAGGCATTTCCGCGAATACAGGAATCACATCTTTATATAGCCAGCCATCTCCTTCTTCTTTAGAGACACAGTCAGGATACCTGAGCACAAACTGCCAGCGGTAATTGGGGCCATCTTCAACGGTTCTTTCCTTTCCTTTGAAGTCCTCCTCCCAACAGACAGGAACAAAGGCAAAAATGAACGGGGGCAAATCATCTTTACCACCTGAAGATCTATGGGTGTCACCGTCCATGTTCTCACTCAAATGCTCATCTGTATCAGGTATCATTCCCTGCCATTTCAGTGTATCCAATGGCATATATTCTGTGATGGTTTTGACCTTAAGGTCATTCTGAAACGGGCTTATCAGCCAGTAGTGCTCTGTGAGCTGCATCCTGACAGTCCCGAACCTTTCACCTTCCGGAGGAGTGGGTAGTGCTGGGTAAAAGGCATATTTTGTTACATATGGCCCAAACTGAGAAATACTGTCTGCTATATGATATCGATGGAGCCAGTGCTTAAGTTGGTGTCTGTAATCCTCCTTTACCACATCCACGTATATAAGACTTCTCATTGGCTGGAATTCTACTGACATTGTGTTCTCCAATCGAATGTATTTTGTATTCTATGGCTTTATATATTTATACCTGAATTTATCTCCCGCCTTTTCAACGCTCAGGTCTGCATAGGGATTATAATCTGTATTGGTAACCACTTTATATAATTTATACAGGGTGGGCAAAAAACCCTCCCAGTTTGATATTTCCTCTTCACAATGTGCTGCCCAGACCATTTTGGCTTTATGATCTTCCTTTTTTTTCATCCCGATTGCAACAGATTCCCCGGCCACCCCGCAATCATCCTTTGACCACTGGTGGATACGGTATCCCCATACCTCGGGAAATTTTAAGGCTTCTTCTCCCATTCCGATACAAGCTACCATGGCTACGTGTTCGTATGTTATATATTTTGTGAATTGCTCAGGAATGGTCGCCACATCAAGCAGCTGAATATAGAGGTTCTGACGTGTCCCGTCTCTCCATGTCTGCGGGGCAATATGAATAGAATTAATCGGGTTTCCATGAACAGGGGCCTTTGCCCATTCAAGAGGTTCATGCTGGGATGGATGCCACAAAAGCATGCATTTTTCCATGTTTGACCAGAACCAGTCAATCATTCTGGGGGTGACTCCTTCAAGTCTCCATTCCAGCCTCATTGCGTCATCAGTCTCAATTCTATTCATTGTCATACAGTTACTCCAGGTTTTTATCAAATATGTTTACCGGTTTTATTCCAAAACCTGCAATCGCCCCGATCACGGCAACCACGCCTACGATAATAATAGATACATTATACATCCCGGTAATATGCAGCGCTGTTGATCCGGCAGCAACTCCTATTGCGCCGCCGAAGATAGCAAGCCCCATTGTGAACCCTCCCACGCTGCCGGTAATGTGTTCAGGGTAATTGTTAGCGATAAATGACATGCCGCTTGCCATAGGCATACCCATAAAGAATCCGGCGAGAAAAAGGCATATTATTAAAACAGGCATATTTGATTTAACCAGCGGGCTCATTACCGAGATGCAGAAAAAGGCGGTAAGACAAAAGCTTACTGTAATTGCCCTGCCATATTTACCCCTGAATATCTTCTCTGCAATAATCGGTGTAGAAAGTGATCCCAGTACAAAAGCCAGCACGAGCAGTGCCATCATCTGTCCTGATATTATGCTTCCAAGCCCCAGGCCGACCGGCGGAGAAACCGCTATGTGCCCAGGGGTCAGGTCCTGATACCCCTGCATTACCCATGAAAGTGCAAATGTAGACAGGAACGTCATCCAGAAGGTCGGAAGGCCGAACACCTTTTTAAAGTCCTTTGACACACGCTCCTTTGGTGCCTGATCCTCTATTGATCCGGGTGATTCCGGACCGAAAATAAAAATTACGCTTAATATGACAGCAATAATCATAAGACCGCCAAGTATTGTAAGCGCAGTATTCCAGCTTCTTGTTTGTGCGATGACAGGACCGACATTAAGACCTGCGATAATACCCATAGAAAGAGAGGCACCTGTGACGCCCTGAACCATTGACCTTTGAGTGCGGGGAAACCATTCCGATGCCATTTTAGGGCCTGATGCGGTTATAGGTCCGCATCCAAGACCCTGAAGTCCGCGAATAACAATAAGCCCAGCCACCGAGGTGCCAAATGCTGGAAGGAGCAGTGCTGCAACGGTCTCCAGCGAACAGAACAGGACATATGTTTTTGCAAGTCCCCACCGGTCAATTACCATACCACTTATGAGTCCGCCTATTGCAACCATCAACGTGAAAGGCAGCATAGAAGCTGCAGTTGCTGCGCCAAGATTTAAATTAAGAGATTCAGCTATTGATCCCACCAGCGGGGAAGGACCAATCAGGGCCATCCCTTGCAGTAAATGGGCAGCTATAATTGTTATCAGCGGAAACCAGCGGTACTTTGGATACATAATTGTCATTATGTTTTAACTCCTTCTTTTATAACCCCCATCAGGTATTTCTGGAGCCTCTTTCTTGACTCGTCAGCTTTATTCTCAGGCCATTCCTGAAATCCCTTACCGGACTTAAAACCAAGACTTCTTTCCTCAACCAGTTTCCTCAATAGAGGAGATGGTTCAGGCGAACTCTCAAGGTGTTTCAGGATATAATCATGAATAGCAAGTGTAAGATCTGTACCGACCATGTCAGCATTTTCCATAGGAGCAAGGACAGGCAGCCTTAAACCGAACCCGTATTTTACACATTCATCAACCGTTGCTGCATCAGCGATACCCTTCTCGACTATGGAGATGGCTTCCCGCCAGAGTGCATGCTGTAAACGATTGGCTACAAACCCGGGAACGTCTTTGTTGACCCGGACAGGATGCTTTCCTACAGATTGGAGCAGAGAAAAAGTCTTCTCCATTGTTTCATCTGGTGTATCCTTTCCGCGGATAACCTCAACCAGCGGGATCAGGTATGGCGGGTTCCAGAAGTGGGTACCAATGATCCTGTCACGGTATTTTGATTTCGAGGCTATTTCCGTAATGCTTATGACAGAGGTATTTGTGGCAAGTATTGTTTCCCGCCGACACAGGGAATCCAGTTGCTGGAAAATATTCTGTTTCAGGTCAAGTTTTTCTGAAACGGCCTCAACCACAAAATCTGCTTCGGATACTGCCTCAGACATCTCCATGGTAAATTTTATCCGTGAAATTACCGAATCAATATCCTTGTATGAGCCGATACCATTTTCGGCCATTAAAGTCAGGTTTGCTCGGATATTTTTTGCCGCATTGGCAAGAAACTCCTCATTTAAATCCATCAATGTAACCGGGTATCCATTTTGGGCAAAAACCTGGGCAATGCCATGTCCCATAAGGCCGGCGCCAATGATGGATATATTCTGCATCTCCGACATATCACAACCCCTCCTATCCGGCCGCATACCCTCCGTCTGTGTGGATAATGGCTCCTGTTATAAAATCCGAGGCCTTTGAACAAAGGTAGATAACAATTCCTATAAAATCTTCAGGTTCGCCAAGTCTGCCGATCGGGATACGTTTTAAAAAATTCTTGTAGAATGCATTGTCATCAAACATCCACTGGGTCAAAGCCGTTCTGAAGACAGTGGGCGCTATGGCATTTACATTTATGCCGTACTGCCCCCATTCACAGCCGAGTGTCTTTGCAAGAAGATGGACAGCCCCCTTTGAAGTGCTGTACCCGGAGTAATTGGCCATACCCAGATCACCCCTTGCCGAACCCAAAAGGACAACCTTTCCGCCCTTACCCTGTTCAATCATCACCTTTCCTGCCTCCTTGCAGAACAGGTAAGTACCTTTTACATTGGTATCCATTATCATTTCCCATTCTTCAAGGGGCTGTTCAATAATCGGAGCAGGTTTACTCGTACCGGCTGCAGTAATAAGAATGTCCACCCTCCCGAAGGTGTTAACTGTTTCCTTTACTACCCTCTTAACATCATCATGATTTACAGGAGATCCTGCTGCAAAAGATGCGATCCCGCCTTCCTTTTTTATCTTTTCTACAAGCGATTTAAGTTTATCCTCACCACGTCCTGTGGCCATGACCTTTGCGCCTGCCATAGCAAGTGCCATACTTATTACACTCCCAAAACCCCCGGTTGCACCTGTGACAATGGCCACCTTTCCAGTAATATCAAAAAGATCCTTTAACAATTCATCACCCTTTTTCATCATTTTCTCCTTTCTATTAGGTAGTTGCCCTGTGCCTCTTGTACTGTACAATCATCTGCGGGCAGGCACGCAGGCCAGCCCCTACTGTAATGTCATCTTTTTTATCTTTCCCTGCGCCTTGAGCCCTGTGCCCTGCGCCCGTTTTAATAATTTACCTTTCCAATACCCTTTAATCCCAATATCTCCCTGGCTTCATCAGGCGTTGCCGGTTCATACCCGAGTTCACGAATAATACGGATCGCCTTCTCAACCTGTTCAGCGCTGCTTTTAGCAAGCACACCTTTCTCTATATACAGGTTGTCTTCAAGGCCAACCCTCCAGAAACCCCCTTCAAGTATATTGATAACTCCCATGGGGAACTGGAACCTTCCTGCTGCACAGACAGACCATATGAAATCTTCCTTAAGCAGTCTTTTTGATTCCCTTATCAGATACAGGAGGTTGTCGGCTGTTGCAGGAATGCCACCCAGAATGCCCATCACATACTGGAGGTATACAGGTTTCTTAAGGTATCCTTCTCTTAAGAGCTGGGCTACATTATTTATCTGTCCCACATCATAGATCTCTATTTCAGGCCTTGTACCTGTCTCATTCATTGTCTTTGAGTAGATATGGAGTGATTCAAAATGATTTGAAAAGATGAAGCTTTCTGTACCCTTCAGATAACCTTCCTCCCAGTCATATTTGAATTCCCTGTACTTTTCCAGAACCGGGTACAGGGCAAAATTGAGAGAACCTGCATTAAATGTGGCCATTTCAGGTTTCAAGGCACTTACTACAGCCAGCCTTTCCTTTGGAGTCATTGTATAACTTCCGCCTGTTGTAGGTGTAATAACCGCATTGCATTCAGCCTTTATACGGCTTAATATCTCCCTGAATATCTCAACACTGGAAGAGGGTATGCCGTTTTCCGGATTTCTTGCATGTACATGTACTACGGCTGCGCCTGCATTATATGACCTGACCGCCTCTTCAACCATATCTTCTATCCTGAACGGAAGATATTCCGACATGGATGGCGTGTGGATAGCGCCTGTAAGAGCTGCTGTAATTATAACTTTTCCCATAATAATATCTCCTGTTATCCAGGTCAATTGACTATGACCGTCATCAACCTGCTGCTTTTACCTTTCTATCGTTCGCAGGCCGGTCCGTATCCTGTCCCACAGTAGGTGTAGGTTCTGTCAGGGACATCATTCAGCTCTGATTCATCGATCTCGGCGACACAGCGCACCATAGCGCCGTCACCCATGTACCAGCGGATCGGGAAGCAGTAGAACCTGAAACGTTTGCCTGATACCTTGTCCAGATCACCGCCCAGGTTCTCAACCCCGACTATTCCGTGCCCCAGCATCTGCTTGTGGCATGGTTCCCAGGTCCCCTCACATCCGATTTCTTCCAGATCACCAAATTTGGCATCATAGGCAGCCTTGCCATGGAGCTTTATATAGGCTGCTTTCTCAAATTCGGCATATGCCTCTTCACCGAACTGTTCAGCATATTCTACCGTGATGGGTTTTCCGGAAGCCCCTGGCAGGTTCATCTGGGGTGGACCGTTTTTACCCATGGCTGTATGGAGAGGATGGTCCAGTGCCTGCATGTCCATGGCCACGCATTTAACCTTGTGTTTTACAAACCATTTACCCGCTTCTACACCTGTCCCGCATGAATAGTGATAGTATTCTTTGGAGTCGTCGAATTTACGGTGCATCCCGGTATTCAGGCAGACAACCATGCCCTCGAGTTCTTCCGGTTTAATGCCGGCACGTTTACAGGCATCCTCGAGATGCTCTGGCAGGATCAGGCCCCAGCGGTGTATATTGATTTCAAGGCAGATCGCGTCTCCGGTGTAGGCGTCAACAGGCATTTCGTGGGTATACCGCGCTCTCTTACCGTTAAACTCACGTTCCATTACATGACGCGGTGCATCGGCATGGGTACCTGTGTGCTGTACGCAATCGACCCTCTGTGTAAGTACACCGCCCTTTGCCATGGTATGCATTGAGTCTATTACCGGTTTAACGAAATAGGGCCAGCGCGGGATCTCCGCACTGAATGGATGGGTAAGATCAACAAATACTTTCTTTTTCATTATAATAACCTCCTCATATGTTGATAATTATGATAAAACCTTGAAAATAAAATTTATGTATTAACACTCTCCCGAATTTTTTCTACCAGTTCAAAACCCTGTATCGTTGTGACTGTGTTGAATGAGATATCAGGCGGCTCTATTGCCATATCCATAATTGCCATTATCTTACGAAAATCATCAGAGACTATATGTCGTTCAAGCTCTGGCATTGCATCCCATTCTTCTATCAGCAAAAGTTCATCATCATCATCGACATCAGAGTAGAACTTTACTTTTTTACATCCCGGCTTTACAGATGTTGAACCGGCTATCGTGTTAAATATGCTCACAACATGCTTCCGATCTGAGGGAGATACCTTCAGGCTAAGGATAAGAACTATCATATTTTAAGCCCATCTCTTGAAAAGGTGTAATTGATAAGTCATGCGAAGCCCCGTCCGTAAAAACTGAGAAATTTTTTTCTATATTTCAATAAAAGTAATTATTAACAGGTGGTAATTACAATAAGTATGCCGCCGTGGCAGTTTTTTTATATCGCGGCGTATTTTATTGAAAATACACGATATATCCTGATCAAATCATTTTACGTGGAGGAATTGTATAAATATTACTGGCGAAATATCGCTTTTTTTGCGATATTTCGCTAAACGGATTTTTAACGGAGAAGATCAAATGGGCCGGATACCTGGTAAAAAGGCAAGGGTAACAGTACAAAAGAGCACGGGAAAAGAAATTCAGGATACCATAAAAATTAATAGTACACCTGATATGGAGAACGGATTCCAGAGTCTGATAGAAAATGCTGTGGTCGGGTTTTACCGTACAAATGAAGATGGTGAATTTTTCCTTGCCAACAGACGGCTGGCCCAGATGCTCGGGTTCAACTCAAAGGAGGAGTTGTTAAAATCTTGCACCAATGCTGCAGAGCTTTACGTAGACCCGAAGGAGAGAGATGGTATAGTACACAGGATGAAATCCCAGGGATTCGTTGACGGCGCGGAAATCAGGCTCAAACGAAGAGATGGTGAGGCTATATGGACCAGTATCAGGGCCAGGGCTGTAAAAGCTAAATCGGGTAAAACCATATATGAAGGATTCATTATGGATATTACCGACAAAAAGGCTGCGGCCAATGCTCTTCAGGGGAGTGAGAAGAGATTCAGAATGCTTGTTGAACAGGCTGGTGATGGCTTTTTCATACATGATTATCTTGGCAAGATAATGGATGTCAACCTGACAGCCTGCGAAATGCTGGGTTATAGCAGAGATGAACTTCTAAAGATGAGTATATCCGATGTTGATATGGATGTAGCGGAAAAGGGGCACAGAGACAGATACTGGGGCTCTTTACAATCAGAAAAACATATCACCTTTGAAGGCATTCACAGGAGGAAAGATGGAAGCACATTTCCTGTGGAAGTTCGTCTGGGGCGCGTTGACCTTGAGGAAAAGCCCCTTCTCCTTTCCCTCACAAGAGATGTTACAGAAAGAAAAAAATCTGAAAATGAACTTAAAAAGGCATTTACAGAAATTAATGCCCTGAAGAATCAGCTTGAAGAAGAAAATATCTATCTCAGAAAAGAGGTGGAAACCAGATACAGGCACAATGAAATCATTGGAGAGAGCAGGGCTATCAAAAAAGTTCTCATGGCAGTGGAAAGGGTTGCAAAGGAGAACACAAGTGTTCTTATTACTGGAGAAACCGGTACTGGAAAAGAGATGCTGGCAAGGGCAATACATAACCTGAGCCCCAGGAATGTCCGTTCCATGATAAGGGTAAATTGTGCGGCATTACCGGCGAGCCTTATCGAGAGTGAGTTATTCGGACGTGAAAAGGGCGCATTTACAGGTGCCGCATCCAGACAGGCCGGCCGGTTTGAAGCTGCTGACAAATCAACTATATTCCTTGATGAAATCGGGGACCTTCCGCTGGAACTCCAGGCCAAACTTTTAAGGGTTCTTGAAGACGGCACATTTGAAAGGCTTGGCAGTGCAAAAACAGTGTCTGTAGACGTTCGTGTAATAGCCGCTACAAATCACAATCTGGCTGAGCTCGTAAAGAAGGATGTATTCAGGAGAGATTTATTCTATCGCCTTAATGTTTTCCCTATCATGGTTCCTCCCCTGCGGGAGAGAAGGGAAGACATTCCGCTCCTCGTATGGGCCTTTGTTGAGGAGTTTTCCCAGAGCATGGGTAAATCCATAAAAATAATTCCCAAAAAAATTATGGATGAGTTGCAGAGCTATAACTGGCCGGGTAATGTGAGAGAACTCAAAAACGTTATTGAACGTGGTATGATAATGAGCAGCGGATCAACACTGAGACTGGAACAAGAGCAGGCGGAAGCTGCCCCTGCAATCATGAATATGTCAATGGAAGATGTGGAAAGAGAACACATTAAACATGTGCTGCTGTCAACAGGATGGAGGGTAAGCGGCAGGAATGGTGCAGCCAGAATATTGGGATTGAAAGACTCAACACTCAGGTCACGTTTGATTAAACTTGGAATCACGAGGCAGTCATTAAATCATTGATTGATATGCCAGCAGAATGTGTTGTTTAAAATGATTTTCTTTAATTAGTTTTTCTTGCCACTACCACATGTCTGCTTGTTACACCCAGTATCTTTTTTTTCTCCATTTCGGCTGCAGCATCGCCCTGGAATTTCTCAGGTGACATGGGTGCCTGGATCAGATCGTCGATACGCCAACCGGCCTTTTCAATTCTTTCTGCATAATCGTTAATCAATATAGACTTTTCAGGGATTTCGTCCATGGCAGGGGTATTCCAAAAGTCTCTCCAGTCGGAGCATATCATCACGAGCCTTGTACTCTTTTTGCTGTTCTCATTGGCCAGTTTCAGGAATGCTTCAAGAAACTTCAGATACTCTTCTTTTTCCAGTTTCGATATATAATCTTCTTTGCTTTTATAATAGGGAGGATCAAAAATAATGAGATCCGGTTTTGTCTTGACCTTGACCGGCCATTTAAGATTCTTAAAGTCCCACATATGAGGCTCTATTTCCGGTCTTGTATCCGGGCGGTCCGCCATATCAAAGCTCCAGCAGCGACGGTTGAGGGCAAGGCATATATCAGTCACCAACCCGCCACCAGCCATGGGATCAAAAACCAGGTCATTCTCTTCAGAGAAAAAATAAAGTATATTGGCTATAATCTGTGCAGGTAATCTTCCCGTCCATTCATCACCGAATCTTTTATCAGGTTCGGACCACTCCCAGTAATTCCACTGCTCGATTTTTCACTGTAGTTCACTGCATTTATCCAGGTACTCTTCCCCCTCCAGTTTAATCGCCCAGACCAGAGGTTCAGGCCAGCCGTGCTTTTCAGCAACCTGTGAGACTGCAAAGCCTTTTTCGAGATCGTTATTTGGGTTTATGGTTTCCCTTGTCTCATTCAGTCTTACTGCAATCCTGTCCTGGGGAATACCAAGTCTGTTCATACAAAATATCTTGATATCCATATCGAGCTGTATCGATGCACGAAGATCAAGGATATATCTATCTACTGCCTGTCTTGAACGACCCACAGCCTTTCCGATCTCATCCGAGCGTAATTTCGGATTATTCTGATACGCCCTCCTTGCAGTATCTTTCGCCTCTTCCTCTTTAAGCTGTCTGGGACCAATTGCCTTTTGGGCAGCATACAGTAGAGGATCGACTCCATTAAGCTCGATTATTTCTGCAGGCGCCTCTTTTTTCCCGATACCCCTATAGGCATGAAACCGATGTGCGCCATCCAGGATGCGGTATTTACCCGGTTCATCTGGATGCCTTTCCAGGTGAATGGGCTCAAACTTAAACCCATCCCGCATGTTTTCTTCAAACATGGCGACTCTCTTATGGTCAATGCTGCTGCGCGGATAGATCCTGTTGTCCAGGATAATGTCGGAGATCTTAATGGATTGCACTTTACTCATTTTGTCACCTTTCGTTGGTTTAAAAGTAAGTTTTTACATAACAAAGGGCATAGCTTAAATGCCTCTCTGATGGCTTCAATTACTTCGACATTAAGATTGAACCCTTAAACAACATGAGCTAATAGGAGACTTGACCAGTTGCGACCAGTTGCTTTTACCTATGCTTTTTTCCTTAAAAAAAATATTTTCACTTATTCAACTCCCAATGCCTTAAATACCGCGTCTTTTGGGTCTGCATAAAAGCTTGTTTGAAATTTAGCGAAGAGCTCACCCGGTATACTTGGTATGCCTCCCACACTTGCCATTGGGAGTAATATCCTTTTTGCCCCAGAGTCAAAAGCCACCTGAAGTGTTTCAGCCAGGTTTTGAACCGGTACAATGTTACCCCCCAGGCTCATACTCCCAAGCACTGCTATTTGAGATTGAACTGATTTAGCCATTAATGAGGAACAAAGAGCTACAAAGGCAGCGAGGGTCATTGCATTTGTCGGCCCGGTATTGTGGAGTTCAACAACATGAAGATGGTAATTATGATCTCCTGTTTTTGCTGATGCACTTATACCTGATGCGTTTGCCTTAAAATAATCAAACCCCACCTTAACCGCTTCCTTTGCAGAGCTTACACTGCCGAAACCTGATAATGTCAATGACCCATTGCCCGGTGTTATCTGAGTTTCCAGCCTGTATAAACCTAGATGGTTGCTATTCCCTGTTGCCACTGTATGTAATACTCCGGGGTTTAATGGCCCTGCCGGAATTAGCGAACTGCCTCCCTGTTCAGGCACGCTGATGAATTTCTCTTCCATATTCTCCTGGTCAATGTAAGAGAAATGCACATCATAAAATTCCATACCACCTATTTTTTTAAGCTGTTCTTTAACCCGCCGTCGTGTCTCCAGCGCATATTCGAGGCAGCGCCTGACAGCATCCTTATCATAATCTTCACCTGGATAAAGCAGTTTTAAAAGCCCTGAGACCGTGTGTTTTACTGCGATTGTATCCCTTTGGTTCAGATCCCGTCCCAGCTTGAAATATCTGTTTATAGCATCAGCAAAATTTCTCTTACGCATCTCCCTCAGATATTCTGCGAGGTAATCTACTATAAGCCCATATTGATTGGTGAAAAATTCAGGTCTCATTTTAGGGATTTCCCAGCCTGGGATATAGGCATGAAACCTGTCAAAAAAAGCTGAATCAATCATTGCTTCAGGGAAAGGCGCTAACAGGTGACTTGTTTTTACCAGCGTGTCCACAGGCTGATTAAGGTTACCGACAAATACCATTGAGGCATAGGCATTTACCATTTCACGGCCACGGGCAAAGGAGCCTGAAGCCATGTAATCCTTCATTATCTGTACACCATCATTTTCTTTAAATGAAATGCCGGCCACTTCATCAAAAGCAACAACATCCCAGAGACCTACAAGCCCTACAGTCCGGTTACTCAGGTTATAAAAAAGATTTGCTACAGTTGTTTTTCCTCCTGAAATCAGGATGCTGTTTGGACTTATCTCCTTATATATATGACTCTTACCTGTGCCACGCGGCCCAAGTTCGCAGACGTTAAAATTATTTTCCACAAGAGGAATAAGGCGCGTAAGAAGATGCCACTTTACCCGCTCTGAAAACTGGGTAGGCTCAAGCCCTGATGAACGTAAAAGTACATCCAGCCACTGAGATTCATTAAAATTTTTCCTTCCTTCAAAGAGTTCATTCATATCCATATTTGGCATCTTGATCGGCTTCAGGTCCCTTATTAAAAATGGAGATCCTTTCTGTCCTTCCTCATAGAAGTATTCCATTGTGATAATAGACCATATCCCACCAGCCAGGAGTTTTTCATACTGCCTTACAACATTCGTGGCTATCTCTACACCCTTTGTGCCAAGGTTTGAAAGCAGTGCCTCATATACATCTCTTTTCTCATTCAGTTTTACAGTAGCCTTATCAATAATTTTAAGAGTCCCGCGTTCCCTGATGATGGATTTTACCTTTTCAGCTTCATCAGGTCGCACATAGTTCTCTGCAAGTATCCGTTTAACAGTTTTTAAACCATCCTGGATTATTGATTCATCATTCGATGCACAGTGTTGCCCTAGAAGGTATTCAAGAACGTATACCGGCACATTTGCGCCTTCCTTAACAAGCTTTGTCAGGTCTTTTCTTACTACTCTACCTGCAAAATATTTGTTAAGAAGATCATCCAGGCTGCTGTCCATTACCATTGTTTCATTATTGGAAGTCATCGTTAAATGCCCTGTCTATTATGATGTTTCTACTCTCCTGCTCAATGCCTGTCTCGGCATCTCTCAGGATAAGACGATACTGCCTGTTTTTATCATACTTTCGGTTCTGCAGAACAAGCATTACTGTCTTTTTACGATCATCTATCTTATCTGACACGCTTTCAAACTTTACTGATTCGATATTTGTGACCGGCTCCTCAGCGTCATAGATCGCGATTTTTAAGGTAACCGGTTTTACCCTGTCGCTTACCGACTCCATCTGAATAATGTCAAATTTGTGTCTTGATGTTGTAATCTTATGGATTGTGCCAAGGACATGAACTGTTACAGGCTTTACCTTTGTTTTATCAACTGATTTATCCTTAATATGCCGAACAGTTATAACTGGGACAACAACTTCCTGGGGCATTGCTCCCCCATGAATAAACCTTGCCCCTCCAACAAAATGGAAGCGGTTTAACCCCTTTGGTATCCAGAACTCCATTCCACCTTCAGCGCCTGCGGTTATAGCTGTTGATCCATGCCATACCGTGTCATTATCTCCAAGTTCATAACCAACAAGGTAACGTTTTTTGGCATTGATAACCCTCAAAGGCTTCTCAATAATAGTTGTTTTTTCAGGTTCACCGGGGTCTGTTTCAGTATATAAAAAGCCGTGGTCAGAAGTTATGATAACATGGTTTCCATTCAGGTTATTGATAACATGTGAGACAAGCCCTGCCAGTTCATTTATTGTCTGTCTAACAGCACTGAATGTCTTTCCTTCGCTTGTAGCCTTATCCCCTGTTTCATCAATAACATTATGATAAATATATATGATTCTTTTATCTTTTATAAGCTCCCGCCCCTCTTCCTTTTTCATCTCAATAAGTTCAGAAGCCCTTACAGCTATTCCATCCACTGAAGCAAGTATCTGGTTTCGCTGTTCAAACCAAGCACATGCCTTTTCATCAACAAAAATCTCCCCATTTTCTTTATACTTCAGTTTTGTATGTGGCAATAAGGCAGCCATTCCCAGGGCGGTGTAAGAAGGGAGAACCCCGAGCATTGAACTTATTTCTGCTTCAAATCGATATTTCCCATTCAATTCGATTTTAAGTTCATCCGCCGCCTCATACCGAAGGGCATCACTTATAATGACAAAGCTTCGCCTTCTTTCCGCCTCAGCCAGTCTGGATTCCACATGTTTATTGAAGAACTCTGTTTGATTAATGACACCATTGACCTTCCATGTTGATAAAAGTCTATGGCTGCCTTTCGGATCAACCATCTTTCCCCAAGCCGCGGCAAGACCCTGAAGAAACCAGTTTACATAGCAGGCATCCATATATTCCTTCAGATTTTTAAGCACATCCCAGCTCAAGGTTTCAATCACATCTGTCTGTTCACAGAACTGCCTGTAGAGTTGATCAAACAGATACAGGTTATTTTCATAGGCCTTATATCCATCCTCTGTAGTCTCAAAATCAATCCCATTTGAATATTGCCTTTTAAGTGCTAAAAATTCCGCGGTCTTTAAAATTGCCTCATACACGGAGTAAAAGCCTTTTCTTGGTGTGTAAACAGATGAAGGGATATTACATGATGCCCAGTGTCCGGCCTGTCTATGTCTCACGATTGACTTTATGTCTTCTATCTTTATGAGATCAGGATCTAATATGACCCTGTCTCTTAATGACTTGGCAATATGCTTTTCCAACACCTGGAATGTCATAACATCCATCAGGTCTTCCAACTCTCTCTCATAGACCTGATCTTCAAGCCTAAAAAAATCTGCCACTATGCCGGACAGGCAGTCATAACTTATTCCTTTTGTAGTGCTATCCCTCCACTGTGCAAGGCAGACAACTGCATTATTCCTTCCTGCCTGCGGTAAAACCAGGTGACTCAATGAAACTGGGATAATGCCCCTGCAATGTTGCGCAAAGTCTGTCACCATCAAACGTATCAGAAAATTTTTCAGGCATGGAGTTTCTTCAGAATACCCGAACATGGTTTTGGCCATCTGCCAGAACGCTTTATCCAGATCGAATTTTTCGACATTTGTCCAGGTTTCCGGAGGTGTATCAAGATCAACCTCAGCGGAATTATTTACCTCGGTGTATGAATGGAATATGGTGCGTATGATATTAAACCATTCATCATGTTCAGCCTTTGCCACCACTGAGATCATTTTGCGATCAAGATCAATATCGTCATCATCAGGGGATGTAATCTGTATGAGTTTCTGTAGCCTGTGTTTATTATCAAAAAATTTTCTGCGTGATGCTATATGGTCTCTCAGATGTTGTTTGGTGAGTTTTAGCTGGTCAAGTATAATAGACGCCCTGTCCGCCCTGAAACTCCGGCTGTAAAGCCTGATATCCAGAAGCCAGTCATCTTCAAAATCCGGTTCTTCAGCGGTAGAATAAATAATATACCTGCCGACAGAGTCTTCATGCTCAAGCAGTACCTTTGTTTTGAAAGAACCCTCCTGGTCGACCTTGATTACCCTAACACCTTCAGGAAGTTCAAGAAGAGAGAGTATTATAGCAAACTCATTGTCAGGGTCATTCCAGAAGACAATGCGATGGCCTTCTTCATCAAAGATTCGAGCCAGGGCTTTTTCTATTTGTGTATTATCCATTTTAAATACCGCTTTTAACCACGAATTACACGAAACACACGAATGTTAAATAAAAACAAAACATATTTTTTCTCTTTTAATTCATGAATTACTCATCAGTTTTTCCTGTTACAGCCTTTACCTCTGCAAGCAGGTCACCGAATTTTGCGTAATTGACCTTAACCCCATCATCCAGATCAAGGCTTATCCTCATGTCTGCAAAATGATGCAACTTTTCATCAAAGGCCTGAAGTTCCACCCTCTGTTTTACAAGCTTCTGCTTTTCCTTTTCCAGCTTTCGTTTGAAGGCGGTAGAAGAGGCCGCTTCAATATCGCCTTCCAGTTGATCTATCCGGGCATTGATTTTACCCTGTAAAGGGATGACATACTCTGTCCGTATCCTGGCGAGTGTACTCTCATTATACCTGTGCAGATAGACAAGACATTGAAATGCCCGCTCTTTACCACTTGTAAAAAGCCAGTATATAGGCCGCTTTTTGTACATAGTCAGGTGATGTTTATAAAATCCCGTGCTCATATGCCGCCTTAAAGTCTCCCTGGCAGTTTCATCCTGCTTTGGTTCAAGTGCGTCTGCAATAAAGCGTAAGTTTTCTTCCAGGTACGCCTTTGGCCATGCAATACTAATAAATTCTATGAACCGGTTAACCGCGTCATCATTAAACCAGTCAATGTCAGTTATAGGTATAATGCCATCTTCATCAGGAAAGAATCTTGGTTCGGACGAATTATTCCGGTGTTTTTCCTGATAGATCTTATCAAAATCCACATTACCACTATTAGCATAGATAAGCCCAGGCGCATCCATAGAATACCTACCCATTATACATCCGACTGTGTATGATATCAGCTCCTTCATGGTGTCTGCCAGCAGCCTGGCCTCCAGATCATCGTCCACTGGAAACTCTCTGGTCCCTGGCCCCTGGTCCCTAGCCCCTGAAGAAAGCACCACTTTCTTTCCGTAGCGATAATATGGATTACACGTAAGGGTTATTTCATTAAGCCGCACCTCGGGCGTTAGTTCATCCTGTAGATTATAGGCTACGATAAAGACGCGGTTATTCTCTTCCTCTAGTCTCTTCATTTCCAGCGTAACCTCCCGCCAATGCATATGGAGCATCTGGTAAGAGGCTACTAGAGTTGACTGAGGGCAATCGGATTTAATCAATGGATGATAGGAAAAGCCCCAAGAAGTCTCGTATGAATCCCAAACTTTATGTGTAATGTTTTCGGCCTTAGAAGCTAATGAAATTATTTTTTCTTCAGAACACCATAATAGAGGCATATTACTAACATTTCCTGGATTGTTTGCAACGGTTGGATTAATTACAAGCATCAAATAATGAACCAATTTACTATTCATGAATCCTAACAAGTATTTTAGCTTCGAATCATCAGATTCTGGTATTGTAGGGCCATTAACATTTAGTACACTACCACATGGAAGATAACGTACATTGAACGTTGTCATGTTTAACAAAGTCCACGTTATTCCTGGTTTAAAAAAGTATTCATAATTGAATACTCGTCTACTCCATGATTTTGTATTTGGATCTCTTGGATTGTTAACAACCCAATGCTTGATCTCAACACCATCATTTTCCCAATTTATAACTTGGTTACAATGACCAAACCACCGATCTCCAATACCACCCTTATTGTATGGGAACCATTTTTTACTGGATGTTTTCGCATCTAGACTCGAACTGCACCCAGGTTCAAACTTATCAAGCGAAGGTTCATACCACTGACGTAAAAATCTTGCATCATCGCCTGTTGTCATTCCAGTTTTTGGAGAAAATTGTTTGCCAAGAGTGCCACTATTTTTAAATAAATTAAGAATACTCATACCAAGCCAATATGCAATTGGATATCCAGGAATATTCAAATATTCACTTTGCTTGAAAGTGAAATGGCCATGTTTGCGATCTAAGAATAATTTTTCAATCAAGTCTGGGGACCTAACTTCAACCAGTTTTTCGAATAATCGGCGATATACAGCTATTGAACTATCTCTTGGTGTATTGTTTAGAAATACAAATGCAACCGTTCCAAAATCTGACCCAAAAATTCCTCGTCCAAGATGGATTAAAGAAGAGAAAGATTGTGATTTTATTAGTTTAAGGCGAAGCTTCTCAAATGAAGATAAAAACATCCAAGAAGGAAGGTTAATCATCCCCCAAAAACCACCAGAAGTCGTCAGTTCTGTGGCTCTTTCCATAAAGCATGCTAATAGATCAGCTTTGCTATCTGAATAATTTATTTTCAACCAAGCTCCTAGATTAGCATTCATACCACCACTCCCCATATAGGGTGGATTAGTAATTACTACATGGTATTTGGGGCAAAGATAATCAGACTGTTTAAGTACTTTAATTACCTTATTATGGGTTTTTGAAAGGAAAAGATCTCCAGCAATACCCTTTACCTTAAGGCGGGTCGCAATACCTTCGATATCCTTCAGGGCTGGTTGTATTAAGGAGCCAAAATTATCTGCCTCTTCAAACTGGCGCAATGTCGTCTGGAACTGGGTTGTAAAAAGGTCTCTGCCAACCTTGTCCATATATGTTTCTATCTCATCTTCTGAGAATTTTACATTTTCTAACACACATATATTTGGTTCGATGGGTTTAAAATCTGAATTTCTTCTCTGAATAAAACGCCTGTCTCTTTCACGCGCTTTCATGATAAGGGAGAAGGCAGCCAGTTCTCCGGCACGTTCGTCTATTTCAATACCATAGAGATTATTTTCAAAAATCTTCTGCGGAATTTCATTGGCTTTATAACCCATTTCTTCATAAATGGAATACAAAAGATCAAAGGCATAGACTAGCATGTGGCCGCTTCCGCAGGCGGGATCACAAATTTTGATATCCTCGGGTCTTTTGATGCGGAGGAAGTCCTCTTCGCTTGTAGTTGCGGAGGAGTTAGGGGTTAGGGGACAGGGGTTAGTCTTGATCTGAGAGCTCCCAGCATTTTGGAGATTTCTTTGAGTAGGGAGAGCATTTCCTGCGTTTGTTTCAGAGCAATATATTGCAGCCGCTGGGCGATTAGAATTTGCGTTTCCACTTCTGCCTTGGAGCCCTGTGCTATCGATAGAAAGTTCCTGAACTCCGCTGTCGAGTTGCGAGCGTGTCCCTCCGCTATATTGGATGGAATTGACACTGCCGCCCTGCGAATTTGATTGGTCAAACCGTAAAGCTCCTCCTTGGGAAACTTCTTGGTTGCTTGATATACAATCTCCACGAGATCCATTGCTTTCTGCCAAACGATCAGATCCTGATAACTCTTCACTTCCATTATTGCCTCCGATTGTTTTACTAACCCCTGATTCCTGATCCCTGAAGTATCTGGTCGAATATAATACTCCATACGGTCAATCAATCGGGAATTCGGCCGATTGAGCATCCAGAGCCGTCCCAAAGAATTCTCAACCAGATACTTCACTATCCAGTGTGGTGTAAAAAGCTGAGTGGCGGCAGGGATATTTTCAGGAGTTATTTTCATATTATTCTTCAGTCCCTCAAAAACTGCATCCTTCTTCTCTGAAATATAAAACTGGTATAACCAGCCTATTATCTCAACCTCCTGCCAGTCATCTTCAGGGATCTCACTCACAAGCCTTCTTATCATGGAGTCGGAATGTAGGAGATTATCTGGCAGTAAAAGCTCTGTCTCATCATTTACCTTTTCAAACAAGAATGGCATGGCATCATTCAGGGCGTTGCACTGGGCTATAAGAAGCATTTTATACAGCTCTGCTTCCTTTGACCCCTCCATCTTTAATTCAATAACCTTTTCCCTGTCCAGCCCCGGTAGATCCACATGCTCCGCATGTTTTAAGATATCAGGAATATTATTCGTATCATTCGTGTTATCTGTGGTTGAAAGGACTCTGTAGCCATGCTCCAGAAACCCATGAATCTCCATATACCGGATAGCCACAAACCGGTTAAACCAGGTATAAGCCATGGCCTCCATTACCTGATCAAAACCTTTATTCTTTATCCTCTCTTCAAGCTTTTTGCGTTTTGATGCAACACAAATGGGAAATGGCTTATCACCTATAATGGCAATATCGCCCTTTTCAATAACTGGAGTAATATTTTCTTTCGTAAGGCCGTAATATGCCGCTCGGTCTGTTATGGCCTGTATAAATTCACGACGTGCCCTGGGGGCATATGATTTGAGTTTATTTCTGTTCATATGCTATTTGGATTATCCCATCAACTTTTTAACAAGTCTATAAACAGTTGAACCATTTGTCCTGGGCCAGTCTTCACATGGAGGAGTATCCTTGGCCTCTGCTCGATCGATTGCATCCTGTATGCCCGGTTGAATTTTATGCACTTCCAGATGCCCCTTTTCAAATTGCGGCAGATGCCGTTTAAGCCGTTGTGTGCAATCCTTTGACCCGGATACCCCCTTTCCATCTTCAAAATGGAGTAAGAGCCAATATTCAAACTGGGGATTACTTACTGAAAGGTTATAGTGCGACACTCCGCAACCGAGGAATACTTCTTCCAATTGTTCTTCATCCCACTGATCCCGATCTATAACCAGCCATACCTCATCCTCTTTTTTAAGCCCTTTTTCATCTACGAATTTCTTTGCTCTTCTAAGGGTATGCAGAGGAGAACTTTTATGTTTTATGGCCGGAAGCAGTTTTATGTGTATTGTGGTTTGAAGACTATTGAATATTCCAAAATATATAGGCTCTGTTCTTGCTCCTTCCGTTGCAATAAGAAAAAGCTTGCGATAATGAAGAGCAGCTTTTGGTCGTTTGAAAATCCGCTTTCTACCTGGCATCAGTTATTGCCTCTTTCCATATCAGTGTCTTCTGATCTTAATGCGCCGGAAATGAGTATTCGCGGAATTCCACCAAGCTTACCCTGAAGATAGCTTTTTCGAATATCTTTGTCATAACGTACATCTTTATAATCACTAAAGGCCAATAAAGAGGAACGCCCCTCATTGTCCCGCTCTGTTACCCACATTTCATCTCTACGAAATAGCCGCTGATCCATCAAAAAAACATCATGGGTGGTCAACAATAATTGAGACCGGGTTTCAGGTGCACATGATTCCAGATATCCATTCAGTAATTCTCTGGTTAAAAGGGTATGCAGGCTCCGATCAATCTCATCAATGACAAATACTTTTTCGTTGCTAGACGGGGCAAGTTCCAGAAAAGCCGGAATCAAATCAATGACACGTTGTGTTCCATCTGACTCCTGCTTCATATCAAAACGTATCTCATTTCCTGATGAATCATTATGAAAGCTGACCAATTTTCGAGCTTCCAGTTCTCCATTTTTACGGACAATAGTAATTCGTTCACGTGTAGGTTCCACCAATAGGCGGACAGTAGCTCCTTCCGGGATTTCTTCTCGAAGTCTTGTCTTAAGATTTTCAGGTAAACCCAGATTATCAAATTCAACTTTTTCTCCACCAAGCCTCGAAATACCTGTGTCAAGATGACTTAGAGTCAGGTTCATATGGCCATATAATGGATTCTCCTCCTGAAAAAACCGTTCAAAAGGCTCAAAACGGCTATCCGGCGCTATCATAACCAGACTATCTTTAAACCAGTCATAAATATGCTTAAATCTTTCAACCTTCTGGTTGACTGCATTAGTAAGAAATAACTGATTATCGCGGGTTCCCTGAAATGCGAAATTAAGAAACTGGTCTTTTTTAAATTCAGTTGAAAATTTAATATCTCCTTCCTTGCGCCGATAAAGCTCTTTTTCAGATGTCTTTTGAATCTCTGTCAGCCACTCTTCAACTACACGATCACGGGTTACGCGGAAACCAAACTCATAGCAACAGTCATTAATATACAGCTCAAAGGATAAAAAAGTTGGTAATTTTAAACAGGAAGGGTTCAGCCTGAAGGGTTCTATAGGAATTATTGCCTCAGGTTGTGTGCCTTTGACCACAAATTGACGTGCAAAATTGAGCGCTTTAAAAAAATTTGTCTTACCTGATGCATTACCACCATAAATGGCAGCAATCGGTAATAATCGCATATTATATTTTGGGATGTGAGGCACTCGATCCAAGTGTTGTTTTTCACGGCTGGCAACCATAGAAAAAGTTACCTTAGACTGGAACGATAACCAGTTTTCTACAGAAAATGATATTAACATATTAATTCTCCGATTTATTCTCTTGAAATATATTTTTATTAAATATTAGCATCCTAATGTCTGCATTTCAAGAGATAATGTCTCGCAAAGTAATAATTTACCATGGATTGCACGGATATTATTAAAAAATCAAAGGCGTTAACCGTGAATTCATGAATACCAGGAATTTTTTTCTTGTCTTTAATATCCGGGTAATCATTGTGATTCGTGGTTCCTTCTTTTATCGGATTTGTATACGATCACCCGATTTAATAGCCTCTTCCAGTTTTTGCCTGAGTTCATTCAAAAATCTGTTTATATCTTCTATACTTTCCAGGTAGTTATCACCTACCAGCTCAACCGGTTTAACAACACGCCTGGGTTTAATCTTTTGAGGTTCAGATACACCCTGCTTTTTCTCAGCCGAATTATTTACAAATGCCTCAATCCTACCCATTGCATTGTCAAATGCCTTTTCAGCCTCCTGCTCCATCTGTGCCAGATGCGCTATGCTTTCTATCCTTTCAATACTATCTCTTAGATTCTGTAACTGGGTTGTGGAATTGTAAATCAGGTTGCCATCTCCACTGACGCTTTGGACCTCTTTTTTGATTCTGTTTAAAAAGCCATCTATCCTGCTTAAAACCTCAGACTGTTTCTGTTTGACAAAGGCATTGTTTATTTCCTTTACAGCGCTTACCAGCCCGTCTGTCTCATGGATAATGCCATAGGGCGCTTTGGAGGACAGTATCTCCTGCATTCTTTTAAGAGCCGGCGCAGCCGTTTCATCCTGTTCCAGCTCAAAGCGGTTTATATCGAATTTGTTATATGCTAAACGCAGCTTGTCCCATGTGTGCATCTGGTTTTCATAAAACTGTTCCAGAGTATGAAAATTATCTGAAAGATCAAGCAGGTCATCCTTATTGGCATTAAACCTGTCTATAAATTTATAGCTTTCATCAACAGATAACAGGGGCCTTATTATATTCAATGCCTCTGTTATCTCTTCTTTGCCAGGGTATTCCCCAGTGTCTGCCAGTGGCTTAAAACTGTTCAGAGATGTTTCCCATGTTTTAAGCTTGTTTTTTAAAAAGGCGCAAAGGGCGTCTTCATTATCAGGCCCCATTTCAGAGAATACATCCTTGCCTGTCTTCCTTGCCCTCTGAAGCGCCTCAGGGTCTGATGTTTTTCTTTTATGAATGGTGATCTTTTTCCACTTAGAGGATGCCTTGATCTGTTCAAAGACTTTATTGAGTGGAAGTATATCTGCATCCATTTTAAGGCTGATCTCTCCAACTGCAAGAAGCCTGCATATAAGGAGTATCACCTCCATCTCAGGCCAACCATATGGCCGGACAGAATAACGCTTTTCAATCATGTCGCTGATTATGATTGAATGATTCTTTATGTTGCACAGGTCGACATAATTGCGAAGATCTTCAATGGCCTTGGGGTTGTTCTGTTCAATTGTAAGGTCAAGACTCTGTTGGGCTATATCATTACTTTTTAGAACCGCCTGAATTTCCTTCTCCGGTTCACTGTGTACATATTCCAGGTAGCTCATCTTGGAAAATGTGTTTGTTATTAAATACTCAAATGCCTCTTCCAGGGTAGATATGGGGGCTGAAGCCTTGATATTGACCTTCTGGCCAGCAATAAAATAGGAGGCATCAACCAGCATTTCAGCAAGAATCTTATTCAGGCGTTCCCTCCGCACGCGATTTTCCTCGGCATTATCCCTTCTTACTCTTTGTGCTGTAGTTGGAAGGTTGCTATCACTTTTGGTCCTGAGATATTTGTCGGTCCGGGCGTATGTGCGTAGTTCCCTATCAAAATTTTCGTCATCCCTTAGCCGGATAATTATCTGACCACCCTCATTACTACTGTCAAGAATACACTTTCGGTCAGAATATTTATCATAATCTTCATTAAGGGGAGAAATTACTGAGACAACCAGTCCTCCTTCGGTCTTATTCCCTACAGGATACAGATCGCAGAGCCTTGTAAACCCAAAATCCATCTTGTTTTTGGTATATCTGTGTTTCCTCTGATCCTTGTATATATCACTGAATATCATATCCCCCAAAAGCCGACTCTCTTCGGCAGTGCTTAGATCAATGCCCTTAATCTCCCTGTTGATATCCCTTTCTTCATTAGTGAGAAAGAAATATCTATCACCATTACGTTTTATAAGATTTATCGATTCAAGGCGCTGGAGAGATGCTTCTATATGTTGCTTTAATGCGATACGATCAGCATCAATCTCCTCCAGACATAGAGTTACAAGATTATCTGTATTGCCTTTTATCTCTTCAACATGGCGAATAAGAAACAATACCTGTAATACCTTGATATCAAAGGGTTCAAGGTTAGGATTATCAGATGCCTGATTTATTGTCCTTTTTACTGATGTATCAAGAAAACTCTCAATAGATGGATAGAACTCATAAAGAGGAACAAGTACACCGACATCTTTCAATGCCACATTCTGCACTGCGGACTGGAAGGCGTCCAGCATAGACCTTTCACCTTTGGCAAGATGTAATCCTGTTGCACCAGCGTTTCTGATCACCTCGAATATCTTCTGAAGAAGTGCGAACTGGTAAGGTACAAAGGGGTAATTCCAGGCAAAATCGTCCATATCTGAATATGGCTTCAAGGTCATACGACAATCCATGAATGACAATTGATTACGGAGGATATCGCCTTTTTCTCTGAATATTCTTGAGAGCTCTTCTTTCACGTCATCGTTTTTCTCAAGAATGCGCCTTCTAATAACCTCATCTGCATTTCTGCTGGAAAGTGAAAGGCGTGTTCTGAACCGGCCCTGTATCTTTGAAAAGTCATTTTTTGCTGATGTCCGAAGTTCACCAATAACTTTATTTATCTCTTCCTGGGAGGTGACAATAACCCATGCCCTGCCTTTACAAAGGGTTCCTAAGTCTTCAATAACTGTCTGAAGGTTTAGCATGAGGTGCCCATCGGTGCCAATGAACTGCCCTATTTCATCCACCAGGAAGACAAGACGGCTATTAGGCCCTCTTGAATCAAGATACTCCTTTATCCATTTTGCCAGGTTTTCTACAGTAAGCGAAAAATTGCCGGGTGCATTATCTATCCATTTTTCTGCTGACTCCCTGCTTTGCTCAAGGGTCTTTTGAAATGCCTCTATCACTTGATCCCTGTTGAACGCATAGGCGTCTCTTTCATCGAGCCATTCAGTCCCTGTGATTTCAAGATAGTTTTTATGGAACTCTTTCAGCTTATTTTTGCTCGCAAGATAACGCTCCATGTGGGCTATATGAGGATGATCTCCATCAAATCCCTGTATTTCATTGAGCACTTTAAGGAATACCGAAAGGATTGCATCTCTTCCGGGCCTGCTGTCAGCCTTACTATCTATATTAAAGAGTATGACCTCTGCTTTTGATAAGCCCGCTCTTTTTATATCACCAAGAAGCATGGCATCTGATACCTTTTCATTTAAAAAATCGATAGCCTGTTTTTGTTGCCCTGAATGAGAAAGGGTTTTATTACCCAGTAAATATGAAAGCACCTTAATAAAATGGGACTTACCGGAGCCGAAGAAGCCTGAAATCCATACACCCATCTTTCCTGTTATGGCTGGATCATTGGGATTATCCATTACATTAAGATAGGCAGTGAGAAAATCACGGAAATGCCTATCGAGTTCCTGCGTTAAGACAAACTCGTCAAGTTCCTGCCATACGGAGTTTTCATCCAACTGCTGGGCCTTGATAACACCATTTATTGACCGGAATATATCCTTCTTGAATAGGCTTTTTATCTGCATTTCAACCTCATTATGGAACGAGCTTAAAGGCTCTATAGTAGTTGTTGCTTTTTGTTTTTCCAAATAATCTTAAAGACTGGCCATCATAACGGCCAGGGTAAAACATTACCAGGGGGGTTTTACCCATCACAACCTGGAGATTATTTAACAGGATATGAGATCTTACCAGAGGCCAGACACTGCCGACACCTGATATGAGCACAAGATCCTGAGTATCCGGTTTGCAGGAATCAGCAAAGAGTTAAATTAGTTTCTCTGTTTTAAGCACACCTTGCAGGGCATTGATAAGGGAATTATCTCCCTTATCCCTTTGTTTTTCAAAAGACTTTTCAAGAAGATTTCGTTCTTTGAGATATGAAACAATAAGATCAAAAAGATTTATATGTTTTACTCTAAGAGTTGGTCTGTGCTTTGGGATATGATCCAGAATAAAGGTGATAAATTCACGAATTCTGAGTTCGGCCTCAGGAGGGTAATCAAATATATAAAATACTATTTCATTACTCAGACCTTTACCACTCAAAAATTCCGGCGATGTAATTTTTGGCAGCACTTCATTCATGCGTTCTGTAAGGGAGTCGATCATGGTTCCACCTGAATACACCTTAAAACATATTGTTCATTTTCCTTCTCAAGGTAACTAATAACCTGTGAAGCTATATGAATTTTCTGAAGTTTTTTTGTTTTCATGTCTTCAATATAACCTGCCTGAGCAATAATATGAAAAATAGAAGACCTGAGCCTCCTTACGGTAGTTTCCTCCCAGACAGGCATTTCAGATTCACGCCTGTGGCAGTCCTCCAGATATTCCTCCCACAGCCTGTATGACAAAACAGTGTTGAAAATCCTGTATTGCTCTCTGACAACCTGATCGAGAAAATCTCCTAGTAAAGGGCTGTGTTTGACTGCCGCAGCCAGTGTTGCATGGACTGCAACTGAACCAACACCATCTCTTATCAGCTTCCACAGTTCAGGTTTCATCAACTCAAGCCGCTTGCGTATTAATCGGCCAAGACGTATAGCCGTGGCCTTAGAACGGGCTTTAAGTATATTATTTTCAATTATCTCTTTTTTCCATTTTTCATCATTTGGATTTTCTAAAATTAACCCGGCTATGATGCGACTTTCAGCTATTTTTAAAGACCCCGCTGTAATATCGGCACTATATTTCATGATAAAAGTCTGTAAAAAGATGGCTGCATTAATAACCTAATTTCAAAATTATGAATTTAAATGTTAATAAATTATTAATTATATACTGGAATAGTGATAAATTATTTATTTTGAGCCTTTTTTTAACAGGAAAAATCAATTACAGCAAGTTTGTTTTGGCATATTTGCAATTGTTATGAAGTTGAATCTATTTTAACAATACCGGGTTATCAACTTCTAAGATATTCTTGCTACCAGTATTATTCTGGAATTAATATACCGACCTGATTCCATCGGGAGCAGGGACCTTTTTATTGATTGAGCGTGGCATGATAAAGAACAGGGCTTCTCTTTTAATAAATTGAATTAAGGGTATCTAATTAAAAAGAAGATCGTTCTATTCTTACACGAGATACACTTACAGCGTACTGAGCCTGGATTTAGTTTGACACTCAGAGTGATATTCCTTACACTTTTTTGGAAAAAGCGACATCTTATCACCTCCCTCGCTTCATACCATGATGGGTGAAAAAGGTTGCCCATCTAACATTTATTTAAAGGAGATGACTAATGAGAGAGGTAATCTATAAAGATGGTATATATCTCAACCACAGCGCACATGGCATGGCGAGGATGAGCCTTAATGGAGATAAGCTGACACCGGAGTGGCTTTCAACAGATGCCAAATATCCGAATGAGTGGTATGCATTTAATCCGCAGGTTAACAGTAGGGTAGGGATTTACTCCCGATCTGATTTGCGTTAAATATTGTAGAGACAAGGCATTCCTTGTCTCTACAGGGTGGTGCATAAAACACCACTCTGCTAAATAATAAACCTGTCTTCATGAAATCACTTTGTGATACAACCTGGCAGACGGGCATCCATTGGTTTTTGATTTCCTTTTTAACCATGATCCTTTTTACTTTTTCCAGGGTGCTGATACCACATTTTATAACAGGCATCCCGGTTCTGAAGGGGACTTAAGTAGCGCAACATATGCAGAAACATTATTAAATGCTCCTTTATACTGTACCATTTTATCTTTCTGCTGCTTGTGATAATTGATTCATCAAGGATAATAAACCTCTTCCCATGTTTCCTGCCCCAGCGCCTTAATGCCCTTGAAAAGTGGATCTCTTCAGATGCATAATAGCGTTCATCAAACCCGCCTGTTTCCATGAATGCATCATGTGTGCAAAATACATATGCCCCGCAGGCCCATTTGAATGTTTTTGACAGTATCAGCCATGTTATAATGCCGCACTTAGCCACCAATGGGAGATGTCCATCAAACTCAACGAGTGCGCCACCTCCGCAATACCTTTCAGATGCGAGGGTGTTAAGTGTCTTTTCAAGTAAGGCAGGTGAAATTAAAGTGTCACTGTCAACAAAGATAAGATATTTGCCAGATGCCGCTTTTGCCCCGGTATTGCGTGCCCTGGAAATCTGCTGGTGCTCTTCAAAGACAACCCTTGCTCCATATTCTTTTGCAATGGAGGCAGTAGAGTCTGTCGAATTATTGTCAGTGACTATAATCTCACCCCTGAATCGGCTAATGGTATTCATTGAGTGTCTGAGGTTTTCAAGGGTTTGAGGAAGATATTCTTCCTCATTATAGGCGGGTATGGTAATAGAATAATCTATATTTGTACCTGGCTTCATATATCTCCAGCTTGGCTATCAATATAAAACGATTCACCGCAAAGACGCAGAGAACGCAGGGAATTATTTTGGTATCTCCCATCTAAAAAATCACATTGAACTCTGCGTACTCTGCGTCTCTAGAGAGTGGAACGAACGGGCGGTGAACCTGCTTTTAAAACCCGTAAAATTTAACCATTGTGTCCAAAGGTTCCCTGTCACGGAAATCCTTTGTCACCTCATTGTCCCAGTCCGGATATCCTATTGCAATGCCAAGTGCAAGGCATTTATCCTGGGGGATGTCGATTTCCTGCCGAATGAGATCAGGGTATACAACAGCCATTGCCTGGGCGATGGTGCCGAGTCCGTAATTCACAGCAAGGAGCATGATATTCTGTACTGCAGAACCGGAATCATACATGCCCCAGACATTTATGCCCTTTTCCTGTTTATAATAACTTTTATCCATTAAAAGATATATGCAGGTTGTTGCACCATAATTGGTGAAATTGATAAGCATCTTCTTTTCCATCTCCTCCTTGCTTAGCTCAGAGGTGCGGCCCCGCCTCTCCTTTATCTGCATCTTTTTGATACGGGAGGCAAATGGTTCAGGAAATACATATGGCCTGGGGACTTCAGACTGTGAGCCCGGCATGGCAGAAGGGCCGCGTTTTACAAAGGCATCCTGTATGGCCTTGAGTTTTTTACCTGTGACCACTGCAAATTCCCAGGGCTGGGTATTTGCCCATGAAGGGGCGCGCATGGCATCGTCAAGTATCTTTTTAAGGAGATCAAGTGGCACCTGATCCGGTTTAAATGCCCTAATGCTCTTTCTTTCCTTTATTGCCTGTAAAACATCCATTTGTATTCCCTCCTTGCTCTATTTAGAATTAATACTCCTGCCCAAATCTGGGCTTTTGTAACAGCGGAAATTTTGAGATGATCTGATTATATAATATAGATCATGGTAATTAGGCAAGAAAACAGAGTATTATATAATGTGAAAAATTCTATAACAGTCTGCCCAGGAGTTGAAAACCATGAATATAAAGCAATAAATATCTTTTTATTTACCGAATATGGATATTGACCTTTTATAATGGTTCTATTACTTTAAATCCTGTAATGGTTTTACATGATGCCGTTATTTCTTTTCACAGAATCAAAAAGTTAAATTTTCTGTATTCCCTGCATTTTTTATTAACTATAAGCGGAGCATAATTACCTGAAGATCAAGGAGGATAAAATGGAAGATAATAGAACTGTTTTTGATGTATTGTCTGAACAGCTCAGACGCAATCGCGGGGACCGGCTTTTCAAAATGAAATTTCCAGGAGGAATTATGCTTGTTGTTATCCTCTTTATAGTAGTTGTTATACTCTATAACTCCTTCTTAAAATATGTGGAGCCCAACGAATATGGTATTAAGCAGGTGAAAATAGGGATAAGCAGGGGTATTCAAAAAGAGCCCTATACAACCGGTCTTCATTTTGTTATCCCAGGCATGCAAAAGATGCATTTTCTTCCAAGGGATATCCAGGTGCTGGAACTCACCAATTATCCCCAGTCAGCCTCCAGTTTCGCAAGGCAGGAGAGGGCAGTCCATATACAGACATCGGATGGTTTTTTTGTCGATGTGGACTTATCAATCCTCTATCATATAGAAGACCCATATAAGGTATTTACCAAGATTGGTCCGGGCAGCCTGTTTGAGGATAATGGTATTATCCCAAAGGCAGAGCCGACCCTAAAAGAGACACTTGGAGAACTGACAACAGAAGAATTCTACAACAGTATTCTGAGGACAGAGAAGGCAGAGAATGCCAAAAAACGGCTGAACCAGGAGCTTAACGAAAAAGGTATAAAGGTTGATCAGGTACTTGTGCGCTATTTTAAATACAGTGATGAGATTCAGAAGAACATAGAAGAAAAGAAACTGAAGGATCAGCTTGTGTTTAAAAACCAGGCAGAGGCCAGGGCCTCTATAGAAGAGGCCAAGTTAAAGAAGATTACCCAGGAGGGAATGGTTATGGTCGATGTTGAGATAGAAAAGGGGAAGGCCTATGTAACAAGAACCCGCGCTGAAAAGGATCTCTATTTCAGGAAGAAGACAGCAGATGCTGATCTGCTTGTGAAATTGGCGGAGGCTGAAAAGACAAGGTTGAAGAATGAGGCATTAAAGGGGAAGGGTGCAGAGAGGATGGTTGGTCTTAAAATGGCTGATGTGTACAAAGGTTTAGATGTTATCATACTGCCAAGCGATGGGCCAAATGGTGTAAACCCGCTTGATCTGGAAAGTACCCTTAAACTTTTTGATGTCCAGAAGGGAGGTGAATAAAATGCGTAAATACTATCTACTCATTATAATAGCCATTTTTATTATGATACTTAACGGCTGTATCCCCCATACAACAGGTGAGACAGAGGTAGGTGTGAGGACAAAAAAGATAGCATTCTGGGGTAAGAAGGGTGTTGAGGAAAAGGTCTATGAACCAGGGTCAACCTATTTTTTTCTTCCCTTTATAAATGACTGGAATACCTTTGATACCAAACTCCAGAACCTGGAGTTTACACATGAAGAAAAACGAGGCGACAGGGGCAAAAAAGATGATCTCCTGTTTAAAACCATTGATGGTAATGATATTAGCCTCGATATGATTATTGCCTACAGGATTGACCCTACAAAGGCTCATATAATTTTGCAGGATGTTGCGAGAAATGACTTGGAATTAAGGGATAAGATAATTCGCACTGTAGCGCGGAGTAAACCCAGGGATATATTTGGTGAGTTAAAGACCGAGGAGTTCTATGTTGCAGGGAGGCGAGATACACAGGCGCTAAAGGCTAAAAAATTGTTACAGGAGATGCTCGAACCAATGGGAATTGTTGTGGAAAAGGTATTAACCAAAGATTACCGCTTTAATGACAATTACCAGCAGGCAATTGAAGATAAAAAGGTGGCTGATCAGATGGTAGAAAAAAATAAATCTGGGCAGCACGCCATTGCCGAGGAGTATAAGCGAAAACTGGAAGACTCTAAAGGTGAAGTAAATAAGATGATCGCTGATGTTGATGGTGAATTTCTGAAGGCAAAGATTGAAGTAGATGCATATTTTGAAAAACAGCAACTTATTGCAGAGGCAATAAAGGCAGAAGGTATTGCAGAGGCACAGGGAATCACCGAGATGAATAAGGCAATGGCAAGCGCTGGCGGTGAGGCCATGGTAAAGCTCAGGATTGCAGAGGCCATACAGGGTAAAAAGATAATACTTTTACCTGTATCTGAGGGTGGCATGAACCTCAAGACCACAAATATAAATGAGCTAATTAATACAATGGGTGTGAAAAGCCTTGCGACTGAAGAAAAGTAAATTGAATACCACTCTTGTTTAAAAAAAATGATATTCATTTCCCTGTATCATTAAAATAGCAGAATGTAAGGTGGCATTTTATATGCCACCTTATATAGTTGGTGTGCAAAACCCCTCCTTTCATGGTCATCCTGTGTGACATCAAATATGGCCCGGCGTTCCACATAATTTAAATAATCATATCGGTAAGCCTGGCCATACCTGCATCCATCGCAGGTTATTCAAAGTAAACCCTGTTTAAAATACCAGCATATTAATAACAAAAATGAATCAATAAATGATTAAAACAACAATAATGTATATTATATTAACTCTGTCAGTATCTAAATAAAATGAAAAACAAGTGGAATATCAATGTGATAGATGTTAATATTTTTTAAATCCAGTTTGGTACGGGACTTGCTCATAGTAAAGACAGGTGTCCGATCCAAAGGGGCATGACCTCCTTTTGGAATGAGGATGAAAGTGTTGAACGAAAACTGATTAAAAAATTAAGTGATTAAAAGGAGGTAATTAATAAAATGTTAAAAAAGGTCTTGTTGATTTCATCAATATTACTATCTGTCTCTGGACTTGCAATGGCGGCTGACCCTTCAGGGGCTGAGACCCTGGCCCAGAACAGTATGGCGCCTATTGACTATGTATGGGTGCTTGTTTGCGGTTTTCTGGTCTTTTTCATGCAGGCAGGGTTCGCCATGGTTGAGGCAGGGTTTTGCAGGGCAAAGAATGCCACCAACCTTATGGCTAAAAATGCCCTTGACTTCATAGTTGCTTCACTTGTCTTTATGGCCTTTGGGTTCGCCTTTATGATGGGAAATGATTTAGGCGGATTTATAGGTACTTCAGGATGGTTTTTACATGGTGAGAACTATGATGTCGGAAGATACCTTACATTTTTCTGGCAGCTGGTGTTTGCCGGTACTGCTGCTACCATAGTTTCAGGGGCCGTTGCTGAACGCCTGAAATTTGGCGCCTATTTTGTTTACAGTTTTATTGTAATTGCATTTATATACCCTATTTTTGGTCACTGGGTATGGGGAGGTGGATGGCTTTCACAACTTCCATTTGGAGCCGGTCATGTGGATTTTGCAGGTTCAGGGGTTGTTCATACAGTTGGTGGGTTTGTAGCCCTTGCCGGCGCCATAGTGCTTGGCCCGCGTTTTGGTAAGTTTGGTAAAGATGGAAAACCAAAGGCTATACCAGGGCACAGTATAACCCTGGCTGCCCTTGGTACATTCATACTGTGGTTTGGATGGTTCGGGTTTAATCCCGGTTCAACCTTCTCAGCGCATCAACTGAGGATAGCAGTTGTCGCTGTTAATACAAACATGGCTGCTGCTGCCGGCGGTGCAATGGCAATATTGATTGTATATCTTAAGACGAAAAAGTGGGACGTTGGTATGATGCTCAATGGTATACTTGCTGGTCTCGTTGCTGTTACCGCGCCCTGCGCATGGATTGAGGCATGGGCGGCTGTAGTGATAGGGCTGGTAGCCGGTGCCCTTGTGGTGATGAGTGTTTACTTCTGGGAGGGCCGCGGCATTGATGACCCTGTTGGCGCAGTGAGTGTTCACGGTATTAATGGCGTATGGGGACTCATAAGTGTTGGTCTTTTTGCAGATGGCACCTATGGACTCTGTACGACAAGTGAACCCCTTGTGAGAGGGTTATTTTACGGAGGCGGTTTTGATCAGCTGATTGCCCAGGTTATAGGGGCTGCTGTTGCGGTTACATGGTCATTTGTGCTTGGGTTTATTACCTTTAAGTTGATGGATAAGATTATCGGTATAAGGGTAACACCGCAGGAAGAAATAAAGGGTCTGGATATACAGGAGCATGGAACCCCGGCATATCCGAATTTCTATTCAAATAACAATTAATGCTATAAGGTCTGCCTTCACAATGGAGTGAGGGCCGACCTGAAGGAGGTAAAAATATGCAAAAGATTGAGGCAGTCATAAGGGTTGAAAAACTTGATGAGGTATCCGAGGCCCTGGAAAAATTCGGCCTTCCGGGAATGATGGTGACACATATTGAAGGTCATGGTAATCAGAAGGGTGTGGTTGAGCAGTTCAGGGGCCGTGAATTCAAGGTGAATTTCATACCGAAAATCAGGATAGAGATAATAGTAAAGGATCAGGATGTGGAAAAAATTGTAGCTGAGATCATTAAGATCGCAAGGACTGGCGAGATCGGTGATGGAAAGATATTCATAACCGATATAAAGGATGTAATAAGGATCAGGACTGGCGAAAAGGGTGATAAGGCAATATGATCAAAGGTTAAAAGCAACACCTTAAAGATCCTTAAATTAGTAATAGTTGATTTGCAGTGACATCAAAGCTGTTAAAGAGCATATTCTTTAACAGCTTTGTTTTTATGGAGTAGACTTCAGGGCAAAACACTCATCTATCAAGCCTCTCTTTTCTGTTTTGTCATCTAACCTGAACAGGCATGGTTGCATTTTCTAAATTATTCAATTAGATTGCTTTCATTTTATTGGTCATAAATATTAACCTGTCACGCAGTTACAGATACAATTTTGATGAAGCCAGGATTAAAGATATATTTTGCAGGGGCGATCAGAGGCGGGAGAGATCATGTCCATGTATATAATGAGATGATTAATTTTCTCAGGGGCTTTGGTGAGGTGTTAATCAAGCATGAAGGTGATCAGGCCCTGACAGAAAAAGGGGACGATGGACCTGATGACAGGTTTATCCATGATCGTGACATGGCCTGGATGAATAAGGATAGAAATAAGTGAAAATAGCCCTTGAACTGCTTGCACCTGCGGGCACCGCTGAAATCGGGAAGGCAGCCATTGATCATGGCGCTGATGCCGTATATATCGGGGCGCCAAAATTCAGCGCAAGGGCACAGGCAGGTAACAGCATTAATGATATTGCAGAACTGGTAAAATATGCTCACCTGTTTCATGCAAATGTGTATGTTGCGCTAAACACCATCCTGACTGACCCTGAGATAGATCAGACAATGGATCTTATAAGGTTTCTCTATGAAGCCCGCATTGACGGCCTTATCATCCAGGATGTGGGGCTCCTTGAACTTGATCTGCCGCCAGTTTCTCTTATTGCCAGTACCCAGATGCACAATACCACACCTGAAAAGGTACAGTTTCTTGAATCTGTTGGTTTTAAAAGGGTTATACTTGCAAGAGAGCTTTCATTAAATGAGATCAGGGCAATCAGAGACAGGACAAAGGTTGAGCTTGAGGTTTTTGTACACGGCGCCCTCTGTGTGTCTTACAGCGGTCAGTGCTATATGAGCCAGTATGCATTCGGGCGAAGCGGAAATCGCGGTGTATGCGCACAGCCATGCCGCCACCAGTACTCCCTTATGGATGGTAATAATAAAACAGTTATCAGGGATAAATACCTGCTCTCCCTTAAAGACATGAACCGTGTAAAGGCCATTGGCGATCTTGTTACCGCAGGAGTAACTTCATTCAAGATAGAGGGCAGATATAAAGAGATAGATTATGTGAAAAATATCACAGCGATGTACAGGCAGGCTATTGATATGTTTATTGCCCAGAATCCAAGATACCGCCCTGCCTCAAGCGGCACATGTACCTTCGGATTTAAGCCTGATCCATTTAAAAGTTTTAACCGCGGATTTACAGCCTATTTTATTAATGGTGACCGTAAAAAGATGGGAACCCCTGATTCACCAAAATCAATGGGTGAGTTTATAGGCACAGTGGATAAGACTGGCAGGGATAGTTTCAACATTAAAGGTCATAACCTTAAAAATGGAGATGGCTTATGCTTTTTCACCCCTGAACATGAACTGACCGGATGCAGGGTGGACAGGGTTGAAGGGGACAGGGTTTTTCCTAATACCCTGTCAGATATTTCAGCAGGCGCAGCCATATACAGGAATCTTGATATGGATTTTAACCGTATCCTAAAAGGTTCGATAAGTTGCCGGAATATTTCAGTTGAGATGAGTTTTGTTCAGGATGAAGCGGGTATAAAGTTAACCGTTAAAGATGAGGATAGCATTACAGTAGAGATACAGCAGAAAATACCATTTGAACCGGCCCGAAACCCTGAGCTCACCCGCTCCACTATTGAGAACCAGCTGATGCGTACAAAGGATACTTCTTACAGGGTGAAATCAATATCTATCAGTCCTGACCAGCCTGGTTTTATGCCCCTGAGTATTATTAATGATATCAGGCGGAGGATCATTGAAAAATTAACCATTGCACGTATTGAACAATTCTTCAGCAAAGGTGAAAAGGTAGTCCCCAATAGTGTGCCATACCCTGAACGAGAACTTGACTACAGGGCCAATATCCTTAATTCAAAGGCAATGGCATTTTATGAGCGTCACGGGGCTAAAATAACTGAGATGGCCCTAGAGTCGGATGATGAGATCAGAAAAAATCATAAGACAGGCAGGCTGGTGATGACCACAAAGTACTGTTTAAGGTATGAACTTGATGCCTGCATGAGATCAAAGGATGTAAACAATAACAGGCTGAAAGCTCCACTGCGGATAAGCGACAGGCAGCATACCTACAGACTAGAATTTGACTGCATGAATTGCCGAATGATGATCATTGCTGAAGGTGAGGACTCTGTAGTATCGGGAGAGAGTGATAAAAGATGACACAATCAAGACGACATGAACCTGCCGGAGGCATATCAATCATTTTTGAGGACAGGGATATCATTGTGATAAATAAACCTGTCGGGCTTTTAACCATTGGCACTGACCGGGAAAAGACAAAAACCGCGCACTTTTTACTTAATGATTATGTCAGGAAAGGTAACTCCAAATCCTCGAACAGGGTATATGTGGTGCATCGTCTTGACAGGGAGACATCAGGCATACTGGTTTTTGCAAAAAGTGAACAGGCAAAAAGGTATCTTCAGGATAACTGGGAGAAGACTGAAAAGCACTACCTTGCTATCCTTCATGGTAACCTGAAGGAGAAAGAAGGCACCATATCTTCATACCTTACCGAAAACAGGGCTCTCAAGGTCTATTCGACTAACGATCCTTCAAAGGGCAGGCTTTCACATACCGCTTATAAGGTTCTTGAAGAGCAAAAAGGGTTCACTATGGTTGATGTTAACCTTATTACCGGCCGCAAGCACCAGATTCGTGTACACTTTGCAGAAATGGGCCATCCTGTGGTCGGTGACAAAAAATATGTGCCAGATGAGGCTGTATCAAAAAGACTTGCACTCCATGCCTGTTCAATAATGTTTAATCACCCGTTCACCCGTAAACCAATGACCTTTGATACAGGCATACCTGATGAATTTGTAAGGCTTTTCCGAAGGCTACAAGGTATAACTATAAACGATGAAAGAGGAAAAAAAAGATGAAAAAATTTATGAAAATTATGCTTGTAATAGCCGGGCTTATTCTTGTTGCGGTAATTGTACTAGCAGCCATGTACCGCGATACAATAGGGATCATGCTGGGAAATAGAAAGGTTGAACCCCACACAGAGGTGGTTCGTGACATTGCAACTTCACCTGTTCAGCCGATTACAAGAGGAGAGGCAGACTGGATAAGCTGGCGCAATATTAATGGCGATAACAGGAACGGGGATTCAGGTATAAAAACAGACTGGTCAAATGGACTTAAAAAGATATGGGAGATAGATTACCTGTGTGATGGAGAGGACAGTGCAACATGGTCTGCGCCGGTTGTGCAGGGTAACAGGCTTGTAGTCTGTGGACGTGATGGCAAAAATGACGTTGTATACTGTCTTAACCCGGAAGATGGCGGACTTATTTGGATACAATCATATCCGGCTGAAACATCGGATCAATATGGCATGGGTTTCAGGGCAACCCCCTGGATTGATAATGATCGTGTATATACCTATGGCAGGGGCGGAGATCTTGCCTGCTGGAATCTTTTAAATGGTGAAAAGATCTGGCAGAGGAATGTCCGCGATGCAGGAGGTGAAGAACCTACATGGGGGCTTTCATCATCTCCCCTTGTAACCGATTCACTTGTCATAGTTAACGCTGGTGGGAGCGCACGCACTATAGCATATGATAAGATGACAGGGGATATGGTGTGGAAGGCAGGGCAGGGACAGGCCGGTTATGCTGCTATTACCATTATGGAGATTGATGGTGAACCGGTAGTACTCTCCTTTCATGGGAAGGGGCTTGCAGCGATTACCCTGAATGATGGCAAGGTGCTGTGGGACATTGAATGGCAGACTGACTATGACGTTAATGCCACCACACCGGTTGTAAAAGATAACCTGGTATTCATCACATCCGGTTATAAAACCGGCAGTGAACTGCTAAGGGTTAGTAAATCAGGCGCCGAGGTTGTGTGGAAAAATAAGGAATTTGCATCACACCATTCAGACCCGTTTATTATCGGTAACTACATATATGGCTATTCCGGTGACAGCATGCAGAATAAGGGCTTTTTCAAGTGCCTTGAACTTGAAACCGGCATGGAAAAATGGAGTACAAAAGAGATGGGGTGGGGCACATGTATTGCTGTGGAGGATTATCTCCTGTGCAAAGATGTCAAGGGTAGCCTGTTTCTTATGAGACCTGATCCTGAAAAATTTGTAAAGGTTGCGGAGCTGCCAAAGATATGGGGCAAGGTAAGCGGGGCAACATGGACAAAACCCATACTGGTTAATGGCAGGCTCTACCTGAGATTCAAACAGGGTCTGATGTGCTATGAAATAAAGTAGTTTAGTGTCTACATGGCATCAATCCCCATGTTGATAATAGTCCCGGTCAGATCACTGCTGCTGGTCTTAATTACCGAAATCCTTTCATGGGTGAATTTAACCTCATCCACAAGATACTGCTTGATCGCGAGCACCCTTTCATCAGCAAGGGATATCAATTTATCATCACTGATCGTCAGGGCCTTGAGAATCCCATCATAAATCTCTTTATAAACACTATTATCCTTAACCTGCGTCTCTGATCCCTGTGCGGATTTCTGTCCCTTTTCAGGATCCTCTCCCTGGATATTCATTTTCAATCGTTCGTCAACACCGGGCAAGCCCATCTCATTATTAATCGCCTTCAGCGTAACATGATTTTCTGTGACCATCCATAGCTCCTGAGATTTCAGCTTATCTTCAATCATTGATAACTCAATGCCTCTCCTATCTGCCACCATTTTATTAAGATTCGCTGTCTTAAGCGCTGCAACATCCTCCGACCTTGAGGCATTGCCCTTTATAGAAAGGGTGAGCTGAGGTCTTTGATTGAGTGCATCCGCAAGTTTTACGAGGTTGTCTTTACCTGCCTGGTTTAATATGGAACTGCCAGGGTCAAATAAAATATTCCCCATATCATCACCTCCGCCGGGTATCAGGGAACCGAGGAGCTTAAAAGGGGATGCCGCCGCCTTTACTAAAATATTCACAAGGGTCTTTATTATAATGCCTGCGACACTGAAATCGGGGTCATCAAGGTCTCCGGATATATTTACATCAAGATCAATCACGCCGGAAATGTCACGCAGGAGCGCAAGACCTAGCCCCACAGGCGCATTAATGACCGGCTCTACAGCAACCTTTTCACCCAGATAAAGATTTTTTGCGTTTATGTTATTGTCTCCCTTTAATTTGCGGTCATGAAGGGAATAATCAAGGTCAAGGGAGAGTTTTCCGCTTTTCAGGTAGTTGCCTATATAGACACCGGAATAGGGTGAGAGGTGCGTCATCTCAAGTCCCTTTAATGTGCTTTTAAATGCGAACCCGGGCTGAAGGCGAATGGGATCAAGAGTGCCTGTGAGAGTAAAAGGTGCGTATTTGTCTATGTCTGCCTTGAATGAAAATGGGGAAGGGGCTTTTGTCAGCGAACCTATTTTATCTATGCTCAAGGCCATATTATACATGCCTGTCTTGTATTCTGGTTTCACACTTTTATCGGAAAAAAGGAGAGTGCCATTATTCAAGCTTACTTTATCTATTTCATATTTCCAGGGGTCTGAGCTGGACGGTTTTTGCTCAGATGGTTCAGCGTCCTTTATTTCCTCCTTTTCTTTCATCATACCTGCAAGGTTAAGGAGCTTTTTCTCAGACAGGCTTACAGCAAGATCAGGTTTTACAAGGCTGACTGATGCGACTGTAATCTTCCGGGCATTAACATCAGCCCTCAAATCATCAAGCATGAATCTGTTTAAACTGAAGAGAGGATTGTTGGAACGCAGATCCTTGATCTTTAAGTTGTCCAAGCCCATGCTGGTGGCTGCATTGATAGAGGTCTCTCCATCTTTTTTGACTGATACATTTCCATCTGCAAAAAGGTTTCCATCTGCTATGTTCAGCCACATGATTGCTTCAAGATATTTTGTAAATGGATTAAGCATGAGTTTATCAAGCTTATATTTCAGCTCCATTGAAAAGGGTGTGGGGCATAAAAAACCTTCAATATTTATCTCGCCATTACTGTTCAGGATGGCGGCAAGATTAATTGATATTTTGCTTTCAGGTGCAAGGGATATATCCTTTAAATCCAGATTGATCCCAGAAAGTGTATGTTTTGTGTTTATTTTTTCGTTTTGGTCTTCAAAATCAATCGTGCTGTTTTTTAGAAATACCTGCCTTACCATGATATCCCATGGTTTATTTTCTTTTCCATTATCCGCAGATGCATTTTCCTGCCCTGTTTTAGCGGGCTTATCAGGAGCAACAAGGGCTTCATACCTTGCCTTTCCCTTTTTATCGATCCACTGATTTAACGCCAGCCTGTCCAGAAGCACATCTTCAACCAATACCCTGCGCATTGTAATATCAACAGTGAAATTTTGGATGGCTATATTCCCTGCGCTCAGCATGGCCGGGTCAGTAAAATTATCATTAATGCCAAGATCCTTTATTGCAAGGTTCCCTTTATCTATCTTAAAAATGAAATCAGTATCATCTTTAATATGGATATTTGTATCAAATGAAAGCATTCCTTTCCCTATCTTAAGGGGAAGGATATTTTCAAGGAATTTGCTAAAGCCTTCCAGGTTAATATTGTTTGCGCCTATGCTCCCTTCCACATACAGAGGGTCTATCCTGTAATCGCCCTTAAGTTGCAGCTCTCCCCCTTCCTGATCTTTTGCATTAATGGTAAAGGGGTTCAGATGCTCGTCACCTGTTGCAAAATACAATTCATTAACCTTGATAGAGATATCGTTAAGGTTTACTGTTGCAGGGTCATCCCCGCTTTTATCAGGATATTTGAATGCCCCCTTATTTATGGATGTGTTAAACAACTTGATGGCGATTGGTCTTTTACCTTTCTTATCTTCTTTCTCTTTACCCGAACCAGATGACAGCTTTTCAACAATATCGCTGAAATTAAAGCCCGTTTTAAATTTAATGATGTTAATACGTGAGTTATCTAGGGACAGTTCATCAAAGGCTATTCCAAACAAAAAAACAGATTTCCATAAACCAAAGTCAACAAGAAGATTATCCCACGCTGCAAGATGCCCGTCATTTGAATCTGAGACTGAAAGATTCTCTATTTGTAATGATAGCTTGAAGGGGTTGAAACGGATATCGCCAGTGGTTATCTCTCTACCTATAAGGGTTGAGACATCGGTCTCAAGTGTATTTTTTAGTTTACCGGGCAGGTAAAACCAGGATAGACAGAGATAAACAAGATATAAAAACAGAGAGGAGGCTAATACCCATTGATACCATTTAATGAGCCTTAACCGGGTTTTTATTGTGCCCATGACGACCACTCTTCTTAATGGTTAATGAACTGTTACTTTAAGCCCCATCTCCTCCAGGATATTTTTAAATGATTGTATCTTTTCGTCAGAAGGGACAGGGGCCTGAGCCACCTTTTTATTGCTGCTTATCCTCTGGTGCTTCATAACCCCCAGGTTATGATAGGGCAATAGCTGGATAACAGTTACTGCATCACCAAGGGTTTTGCAGAACTCCCCTGTCTCCTTAATGTTTTCCTCTGAGTCATTGAACCTTGGGATAACTGGTATCCTTACCTGCATCTTTCCGCCTGCATCTGCAATCCTTTTTGCATTTTCAAGGATGATCTCGTTTGGCACCCCGATTACCTGTTTGTGCAGGTCACTCCTCATATGTTTTAAATCATAAAGAAAGAGGTCTGTGTATGGCAGCACCGCATCAATATTTTTAGCACCGGAAAAACCTGTTGTGTCCAGTGCAGTGTGGATTCCCTTTTCTTTTAAGGATTTTAATAGGGTAAGGGTGAATTCAGGCTGTGAAAGCGCCTCCCCGCCCGATATGGTGACCCCGCCGCCAGACTGATCATAAAAGGGCTTATCCCTTACAAGCTTTTCTGTAAGCTCCTCTACAGTATAATCTGTACCGCACATATAGAGGGCATCAGGGTAACAGACATTGGCGCATGCACCACAGTTGTCACATAAATCTCTATCTATATCAATAAGCCGTATATCCTCTTTTGTCACCATGTGCTGAATAACTGTGCCTTGGCGTATGGCCCCTTTGGGACAGACATTCAGGCATTTTCCGCATTTATCAATGCCAATACACCTCATGGAGATCCAGCTCAGTTGTGTATAAAACTCCTGTGACTCAGGGCTGTGACACCATGGGCAGCGCAGGGGGCAACCCTTTAAAAATACGGTGGTTCTTATGCCTGGACCATCCTGTACAGAAAAACCCTGTATGTCATATACCTTGCCGGTGATAGTCATTAGAAACTGAACTCCGTTCTCTTTATTATATCTTCCTGGCTCTCTTTATAGAGCTCCACAAAATAGGCGCTGAATCCTGCAATACGTACCACAAGGTCCCTGTAATCATCAGGCCGCTCCTGTGCCTTTCTTAAGACATCAGCGCTTACAATGTTAAACTGCATCTCCATGCCGCCCAGGCCGAAATAGGTTTTTATCAGGGCCTTGAGTTTTTCCTTACCCTGTTCGTTTCTTACTGCCGTAGGATGAAAACGCAGGTTTAAGAGTGTGCCGTTCCCGAATTTTTTCTGGTCAATTGCAGAGACCGATCTGACGGTTGCTGTGGGCCCGTTCTTATCCAGTTGCTGCACCGGTGATATGCCGTCACAAAGTGGTTCACCCCTTTTTCTGCCGTCAGGTGAGGCGGCAGTCATCATGCCAAAGAGGATATGTGCTGTTACCGGATAAAGCCCTGCTGAATACCTGCCCCTGTAGCCCGTGCCTGAGTTAATGGCGTTTGCATATATATCAGATGCCCATGTGGCAAACTGATCCACATACTCGTTGCCATTGCCATAATGGGGTGACTCCTTCAATATCCGTTGCCTTAAGTCTTCCTTTCCTTCCCAGTTTGTCATGATGGCATCATAGATTTCACGCGCACTGACAAGCTTTTTATCAAAGACCATGTATTTAACTGCTGCCAGGCTGTCTGTGATGTTACCGATTGCTATGCCTGCATTTCCGGTGGAGTTGTATTTTGCGCCGCCCTTCATTACATCCTTACCCTTTTCCATGCATCCGTCTATTGTTGCAGAGACAACCGGAAGGGGCATGTGTTCTGATGCCACATATTCAAAGGTGTTGACAAGGGTTATTTGCCAGTTTGCAAAATATTCGATCTGTTTTTTTACCGCATCAAGCACCTCATCAAATGTCTTCATCTCATAGAGATACCCTGTCGGAAGCCCTGTCTGTCCGCTAATTTTGCCATCAAACCCCGGCATAGGATTATAGCCATTATTGATTGCCAGGATAAATGCATTAAGCAGGTTGAAAAAGGACTCTGTTCCGGTTCCGCCCGGGGCTGCCCATTCATCGCCGCAGCTCTGTGGTTCAACACATCCTATAAGGCAGTAATTACGTGCGCTCTCTATGGGTAGACCCCTTGCCATAAGGGCCGGGATTATTACATCATCACTCTCAAATGTCGGCACACCGCCTGCAATCTGTGTGGTTTCAATCGCCGCCTCCCACAGGGCATCAGGCGTACCTTTATGCACACGCATGGACTGCGGCGGATCATGGAGTATAAGTCTTCCAGCCGATTGCAGCATCATGTATGTAACTGTATTTGTGGCATCTTTGCCATCCCTTGTAACGCCGCCCAGTGTCATCAGCTGCCCGCTTGTATAACCGGGGCCTGACTTTGTTGCCAGTTCAGGCCATATCTTGTTCATCTCTGCTACCTTGAGATAAAAGAGGTCAAGTAGCTCCTGTGCCTCATCATGGGTAAGCCTTTTTGCCTTTATATCCGCATCGTAAAATTTGCCAAGGTACTGGTCTAAACGTCCGAATGAGATGCCGTGCTGCTGCCCGTCAAGGCAGAGGCATATCTGATAGAGGTATATGCACTGGATAGCGTCATGGAATGTGCGGCATGGGTTCTCCATTATCCGGTTCAGGCTCTCTGCCATTCTTAACAGCTCTTTTTGTCTTTCAGGATTTGTTTCTATGGAAGCAAGCCTTTCACACTCTTTTGCATATCTCTTTGAAAAGGCGATGATTCCGTCGCATACTATGGTTATTGCCCTGTAGAAATTGTACCTGTATACGCTGTCACCGAACATCACCCCTTCGAGTTCTTCCATTTTTTCCTGGGCCTCTTTTTTTATGGCCCCAAAACCTTTGTTAATGGCCTTTTCAAAGTCTGCTACAAAATGGCCGACAGGCGACTGGCAGACACCCTTGATACCAAAGGTTGTTACACCATTACCGACCGCCTTTTTATATCCTTCTGGTATATATTCATCCACCTTTGCACTCAGGCACTCCTTGCGCCAGAACTCGCCGGTAGCGAGCACATATTCGGCATCCTTTTCATCTATATCATATGGGTCTGTATCTCTTTTTGGAATGGTGCCGGCCTTTAATTCATCAAGAAACCAGCTGAAGGATATCTCAGGATAAAGGGCGCAGCACCTGTATGATGTGCCCTGCCACCCTACAATTACCTCGTCTTCATTAATATGCACCGGGAGTTTTTCACACAGATTCTTAAAGTTTTTTGCCCTTTTAAGTATCCCCTGGAGTTGTGGGTTTTCCATGTAAAATTCTGTCACTATCCTGTATCTTGCTATGCAGATACTTGGCCTTGTTGTGCGATATTTTTCTCTTATTTTTGATACCCTGGGAGATATTGGGCTTAATGTATACATAAAATTCCTCCAAACCTGATAAGTCTTATTAATTAAAGCCTTTAATTAATTTATAACTTAAGTCGTTGAGATTGTCACGTCAAGTTATGATTAAGGCTTTTATCTATCAATATTTATAATAAACCCCGTTCTGTATACAATACAGAAACTCAAATAATTATAGATATCTTAATCGGCGTTTCAGGGATGAAACATAAACCGGGTCTCAATTGTCAAAAGACCTTATTAAGGCCCTTTATTTTTGTTCTGTTTTTTATTAATATAACTCTTCACATTATTTTTCTTTTCCATATTGTTTCACTAAAAAAAGGAGGAGTGCAATGGCACGTCCATTAAAATGGATTCTGGGAGTTTTTGGCGGGATTATTATTTTAGTCATAATAGCTGTAATAGTTATTGTTTCAAGTTATGACTTTAACAATCTTAAACCTGTTATTTCAAAGGCAGTCTATGATGCAACCGGCAGGGAGCTTGTAATAGGCAGCGATATTGATCTTGATATAGGGCTAACCCCCTCCCTTGTATTATCAAATGTGAGGTTTCAGAATGCAGAGTGGGGAACCAGAAAAGATATGCTTAATGTGGGCAGGTTTGAGTTAAAGGTTTCATTGATGCCCCTTTTAAAAGGAAACGTAGAGGTGCACCGCTTTATACTTAAAGACTTTGATGTATTAATAGAGACAGACAAAAAGGGTAAGGCAAACTATCAATTTGATACAGAGAAAAAGGCTGAAACAGAAGAGAAAATGCCCGGAACTGAATCAGAGGACACGGCAGCACCCCCTGCCTTTGCTGTGAATGAACTCGAAATAGAAAATGGCGTCATCACCTACAGGGACGGAAAAACAGGTAAGACACAAAACCTGACCATCACTAATCTCACGACAGGCATCAAGGGTCTTGAAAACCCATTAACCATTGATCTAAGCGGTAAATATAATAATGAGCCATTTAAGGTATCAGGCACACTAGGGAGCATAAAAGGGCTAAATGACACTCAGACCCCGTGGCCTTTAGACCTTTCTATAGATGCCTTTGGTGCAAATGCAGGCCTGAAGGGTTCTATAAAAAATCCTGCTGAACAGATGGGTATCAATTTGGATTTTAATGTGAAGATAGATGACTGGGCAAAACTTTCAAAGCTTGCGGAAACGGAGATACCTTTAAAGGAAGCATTCAGCATCTCAGGGAATATAGCTGACAGGGCATCAAAAAATTATTACATGAGCGGGTTAAAGATTGCCCTTGGGAAGAACCAGATAAATGGTTCATTAGGCATTAACCTTTCCGGCAAGGTCCCTTATATTGATGCGGCCTTATCATCAAAGGAGCTTGATCTGACCACATTAATGAAGGAGGGCAAGGAGACTGAAAAACCTGCTGAGGTATCAGCAAAGGGTGATGAAGAGATGAAAAGGCTTTTTTCTGATGAACCCCTTAACCTTGATTCATTAAAGGCGGTAAATGGTAAATTCAAAATCAGCATAGATAAACTTGTTTTGCCTGAAATGGTCTTAAACGCCCTTTCTGTTGACTCCACAATGAATAATGGCAGTCTTGCTTTAAAGCCTTTAAAGATGAATATGGGTGGAGGCAATATAGGTATCAATATTGATCTTGCCTCAAAGGCAAATGGGGTTGAACTTGCCAGTCTCATTAATGTACAGGGGCTGGAGCTTGGAGATGTGCTTGAAAAGGCAGGGGTAAAGGAAAAGATTGAGGGGCTTTTTGATGCAGATATAGACATCAAAGGCCGTGGGAGTTCATTTGCCGCGATTATGGGTGGGCTTAATGGTTATACTACTGTTACTATGAGTGAAGGTGTTATAAGCAATAAATATTTTAATATGCTTGGCAGTGATTTCAGCAAGGGTATCATGAGGCTTCTAAATCCGACAGCACAGTCAAAGGATTACACTACAATAAAGTGTATGGTTACACGATTTGACATAAAAGAGGGCATGGCCGATGCCACTGTCCTTGTTGTTGATACAAGCATGATGAGTGTGGCAGGCGCGGGTGATATTAACCTTAGGAATGAAACACTTAATCTCTCCCTTGATCCCTCTACAAAAGGGGGTGTAGCAGGGTATAATCTAAACATCGGTGAGCTGACCCAACCCTTTAAGCTGGGCGGGACGCTTGCAAAACCATCCCTGGTGATTGATAAACAAAAGGCAGCCCTCTCAATTGGAAAGGCGTTTGGAAAGGATGGGCTCAAGGGGCTGTTAAAGAAGGGGACACAGGAAACAGGTGCAGGTGTGGATGTGGATGTGTGTACCCCTGCGCTTCAGGCCGCCAAAACAGGTGTGAAACAGACAGTCAAAAAGGAGGCATCAGAGGCTTCAACAGGTGAAGAGACACAACCAGCAGAGCCAGTTACCACTGAAAAACTTATAGAAGATGCGGTTAAAGACCCTAAAAAGGCACTAAAGAACCTGTTTGGGAGGTAGTTATTAAGGTTGACGATGGTTTCAGCTGTTAAATGGAAATATAGTAAACGATTTTGTTTTATTAAAATTGTATCCATTGAAATGTTTGATATCATTAGATCATTTACAGCTGAAACCAGTGTGGCAGCAGCAAAAACCATTGGGAAATCCTGGTATTTTTTCATTATCTATAATTTCAGATACTTTCGATGGTTTTTGCCCTGGTCATTTATACCGCTTTCAGCTTTACCAAGAAGGTGTTTCACCTTACTGTAAGGTTTATTTTGATTTATCAATACTGAAAATACTATAAACTCTAGAAATGAATTGATAGAGGAATTAATATGAAATATGTTTGTCCTAAAGCCACATGGCTTATACTTTAATAAATATAAGGCAACAATATGACCATTCTTAAAAAGATCCGGAACAACATCAAACAAAAATTACTGGCAGGGGTTCTTCTTTTTCTTCCCTTTGGTGTGGCACTGCTGGTAATACGCTGGCTCTTTGGCTGGCTGAAAAATATTTTGCAGCCTATCATAAAAGGATTTTTAACAGGTATTGATAAGATAGCCTTTTTCAATGTAGTTCCTGATACATATATAAACATTGCGGTTGTGATAGCATCTGTTTTTATACTTGTTTTTTCGTTCTACCTGATCGGATCATTGGGCCAGTTTCTGATAGGCAGAAGATTGATTGCCATTGGTGAGACTGTTCTTATGCAGATCCCCTTGATTTCAACGATCTATTCGGCAACAAAGCAGGTCATACAGAGTTTTTCTCAGGATAAAGCTGCCTTCAAATCGGTAGTTGTTGTACAGTTTCCACGCCCCGGGTTTTTTGCCTATGGTTTTTTAACTGGCTATATTCATGACAGTCAGGGCAAGAAATATTGCAAGGTTTTTATCCCGACAACACCTAATCCGACAACCGGTTTTTACGAAATAATACCGGCAGAGGAGGTAAGGGAAATAGCAATTACCATTGAGGAGGCATTTAAGACGATAATATCAGGAGGTATGGTCTCTTCAGATTTTTTTTAAGGGTTATTGCTCCAGTAGTTTATATTTAGTCTGTCTTGCCTTCCACCTGTCACGTGCAAATTTCTGCATGTCACTGAACACATCCTTTTCGTCTATTATCTCAAGGCCCAGCAGTGTTTCAATGATATCTTCCATTGTTACTATGCCTTCAATTCCTCCATACTCATCTACGATTAATGACAACTGCTCTTTTTTCTGTAAAAGTGTCTCCCACACCCCAAACAGGTTCCTGGTGTCAGGTATGATTACTATTTCACGTTTTATATCCTTAAGCCTTAAATCATGGCTGCCTTCAGCCAGTTTTTCAAATACCTGCTCCCTGAATACATAGCCAGAGATGTTTTCAGTAAGCCCGGAATAAATGGGTATTCTGGAAAATTTCAGGTAATCTTTTTGCATCAGAAACTCTTCCAGAGATAAATTTTCATCAGCAGTCACAAGCACCACCCTGGGGGTCATGATATTGGTTACCTTCACATTCTTGAGCTTGAGTATATTCTGTATTATTTTATGTTCCCTCTCATGGACAATGCCCTCTTCAACCCCTATGCCTGCAAGGGCGGATATCTCTTCCCTGCTGGTTGTTCTCTCAGGGCTGCTTCCTGAAAATGCCTTTGTGATAAATAATGACATGTATACCAGTGGATAGGTCATAATAACCATGCATCTGATTACCTGTGATGAAACCATAGCCAGCTCGCGCCAGAATCGTGCGCCGATGGACTTGGGGATAATCTCTGAAAATATGAGTATCAGTATGGTCATTGTTGCAGAGATAATCCCGAAATAGACTTCGCCAAAAATCTTTATTGACTGTGCTCCCACACCTGCTGCCCCTATTGTATTGGCAATGGTATTCAAAGAGAGGATTGCTGATAGGGGCCTGTTAATATTTTCCTTTAACACTAATAATCTTTCAGCCCATGACTTTCCCTGCTCTTTTTGGGAAATCAGGAATGACTGGGGGATAGAAAGCAGGACCGCCTCCATTATTGAACAAAGGAATGAAATAAATAATGCCATAAACAAGAATAAAAATAGTAATATCATATTTTCCTGTTATAAAAAATTAATTAAAAAAGTGGTAAAGGTGTTTAAATATTAATCTGAGTTATGTTAATATCAAAAGCAACTGTTGAAGGCAAGAGGCTTCGCCTTAATCATATTAATACTGAGATATAAAATATATATGAAATCGGTTTTTATTTTTTACAATATGTTGGATAGAAAAGGAGAGCATTTATGGGAAAGAGTGTGAAAATCATGCCCTGTCTGGATATGCAGAACGGGCGCGTTGTAAAGGGTGTTCATTTTGTTGATATAAAGGATGCCGGTGACCCGGTTGAGTGCGCACGTGCCTATTGTGAGTCTGGCGCTGATGAGCTGGGCATGCTTGATATCACAGCAACTGTTGAGGGAAGGATGACCATGATCGAGGTTGTAAAACGTGTCGCAAAGGTCACCACAGTGCCATTTACTGTAGGCGGGGGAATATCAGATGTAAAATCCGCTGGTCTTGTGCTTGAGGCAGGGGCAAATAAGGTATCAGTCAGCAGTGCTGCCTTCAGAAGACCTGAAGTCATCAGCGAGATGATAAAGAGATTCGGGCCTGAAAAGATAACCGTAGCCATTGATGTTGATAAAAACCCTCAAATGCCATCAGGGTACGAGGTTTATATTGATGGGGGACGTACTGCGACCGGTGCTGATGCGGTTGAATGGGCAAAACGTGTTGATGGTTATGGCGTGCCGGTAATTCTGCCTACAAGCAAGGCAGGCGATGGTGTCAGGACAGGTTATGATCTCCCTGTGATCAGGCTTATTAAAGGTGCGGTCTCAGCAGAGGTTGTTGCATCAGGCGGGGCAGGGGAGTTAAACCATTTTTATGAGGCCGCAGAGGCAGGGGCAACCATACTCCTTGCTGCATCTGTATTCCATTTCGGTATAATAGGGATAAAAGAGCTGAAGGAATATCTCCATAGCAGGGGCATTTCTGTGAAATTGAATAATATAGGAATAGGTAAATGAAGCCCTGAAAGATAAACCCTTATGATGGTACTGCCTTGATTATGGGCAGTACCGGTTTTATCTCTTTTTAGAAAATAATTTTGACAGCTCCCTGAAAATAAGGGGTATCAGACCTGCGACGATTATTATCATCCATGCAAACATATCCGGCATAGTAAGTCTGAAGGCAGTTTTAAGTGGTGGGATAGTCAGTATGGCTACCTGAAGCAATATGGCGATAGCTATTGCCCCGAGCAGATACCTGTTGGACAGGATACCTGTTGTGAATATGGTTTTTACGTTATGCCTGAATGACAATGTATAAAACAACTGGCTGAAGATAATGGACAGAAATGCCATTGTCCTTGCATATTCCAGCACATAAGAGGGTGCAGAGTGGTCAAAGGGGCTGTACCCGTGAATATAATATCCATACCAGAAGGTAAGAACAGTGATAATGCCTATAGTAAGCCCTCCTGATATAACATTAAAGCCTGCCCTGCCTGAAAAGAATCCCTCGTCAGGATTTCTTGGCCTTTCCTTCATTACATCAGGATCAGAGGGGTCCATGCCAAGTGCAACAGCGGGAAGGGAGTCAGTCAAAAGATTTATCCAGAGTATCTGGGTGGCAAGAAGCGGTGCCTCCCACCCGGCTGTTACAGCCACAAACATGGCTATGACTTCACCAAGGTTGCTGGATAGTAAAAATATTATTGATTTTTTTATGTTGTTATAGATATTGCGGCCCTGTTCAACTGCCCTGACTATGGTTGCAAAATTGTCATCAGTAAGGATCATATCAGAGGCATTTTTTGCCACATCCGTGCCCGTGATGCCCATAGCCACACCGATATCAGCGGCCTTGAGTGACGGAGCATCATTTACACCATCGCCTGTCATGGAGACGATTTTTCCCTTTGCCTTGAGGGCATGTACAATCTTTACCTTGTGCTCAGGGGAAACCCTTGCAAAGACACGATAGTCAAGTATCTTTTCCTTTAACTCCATGTCACCCGCATCATCAATCTCACTACCTGTTATTACCTGATCAGGGTGATTCGCAATGCCAAGTGATTCTGCAATGGCAAATGCCGTGTTTCTGTGATCCCCTGTGATCATTACAGTTATGATACCCGCTTCAGCCGCCTGTTTTACAGAATCTTTGACCTCGTTTCTAGGAGGATCTATCATGCCGATAATCCCTGTAAGGACAAGCTTGCTTTCCATGTCAGAGGGTGAAATTACAGCGTCTACCTCTCTATAGGCTGCGCCGAGGGTGCGTAATGCCTCACGGGACATGCTCTCCATCGCCTCTCTGAACCTGTTTTTATGCCCCTCTGTTATCGGTATTGGTTTCCCGCCAACAAGCACGCGGGTACAAAGGTTTAAGAGGTTATCTATTGCGCCCTTTGTATTGACCACAAGCCTCCCCTCATTCTGAGTGAGGGTAGACATAAGCTTACGGCCAGAATCAAATGCATACTCTGATATACGCTGATTGGATGCATTCAATTTTTTTCTGTCAATGCCGAGTTTATCCCCGAATTGCAGGAGCGCTGTCTCTGTCGGGTCGCCTGTGCCCTTGCCATCTTCATATGTTGCGTCACTGCAAAGGATCATGACCTCTGCCAGTCTTTTTGCATCAATATCGGTGGGTCTCATATCTTCAGTAACAGTGACAGCATCCGTGTTAATGGCAAAATATTTTACCACGGTCATTCTGTTCTGTGTGAGAGTGCCTGTTTTATCCGAACAGATAATATTGACCGAACCCAGGGTCTCAACAGCAGGCAGGCGCCTGATAATGGCATTTCTTTTTGACATGCCTGTAACGCCTATGGAGAGCACAACAGCGACAATGGCTGCCAGCCCTTCTGGGATTGCGGCAACAGCAAGTGACACTGATACCAGGAACATCTCAACAAGATCACGGCCCTGAAAAAAGGAAACTGCAAAAATAAAAAGACAGATACCTATTGCGGATTTTCCAAGGGTCTTTCCAAGCCGGCTCAGCCGTATCTCAAGGGGTGTTTTGTTTTCCTTTTCTCCCTCAATAAGACCGGCAATTTTACCGACCTCTGTATTCATACCTGTAGCTGTAACAACGCCTTCACCACGCCCGGATGTGACTATCGATGACATGTAGGCCATGTTTTCACGATCACCAACAGGGGTTTTGGGATCAAGAATCATGTGTGCCTCTTTTTCAGATGCCATTGACTCGCCTGTCAGAAGAGACTCCTCTATGCGGATGGCAGCAGTATTGATGAGGCGGATATCGGCAGAGACAAATCTCCCTGCATCCAGTATAAGTATATCACCGGGCACAACCAGTTCCGCGTCTATCTCTATGATCTTACCATCCCTTTTTACCAGGGATCTTGGTGAGGAGATCTTTTTTAAGGCCTCTATGGCATTGCCTGCCTTTATCTCCTGAAAAACACCCAGCGCTGCATTAAGGATGATAACTGCCATGATAATAATTGAATCGACATATTCACCAAGGGTAAGCGTGATTACTACCGCAGCAAAAAGGATATATATAAGCCAGTCATTCAGCTGGGCCAGGAAGAGCTGGAAAGCCCCCTTTTTCTTTTGGGCTGTGAGTCTGTTATACCCGTATTTGCTGAGTCTCGCCTTTGCTTCATCTCCGGTAAGCCCTGTTTCCAGGTTTGTATTCAGCTCATTCAATATTTCTTCAATAGTTTTTGTGTGTGGCATTTATTTAATCTTTTGTATATCCCCTGTATTCATTTAAGATGTACTCTGATGGCACCGCAAAACCAATACCTGATACAGGCACCCCATCATTTGAAAGCAGTTTCCAGCTTACAGCGCCCACTACTTTGCCATCTTTATCTATGAGGGGCCCTCCGCTGTTTCCGGGGTTAACAGGGGCTGAAAACTGAACAGCCCGAATCTCTGATGGCATCTGTTTTCTAACGCCAGTAAACAGACCGTCTGTTATTGTTGACTGAAGCCCGGCTGAACTTCCGACCGCGTAAACCCTGTCGCCAGCCTCCATTGTAAGGGGGTCTCTGAATCTTAAATATGGAACCTTTTGATGTGTTGTTACCAGGATCAGGGCCAGATCATATCTGTTACTCTTTGAGATTACGCCTATGGGAAACTCTTCCTGGTTGTTAAGTATGGCAGTATGTTGCCCGTTCGCCTCGATGACATGCTTGCATGTAATAGCATACCCATCCGGTGATATAAAAAACCCTGTCCCTATATTCTGACTACCCTTTATGGTGAAGGTGCTCTTGATAGTGTTTTCAATGGGGTTCTTTTCATCTGCCCCAGGCCTTTCAGAGGATAACAGCACAACACAATCTTTCGGTGCCTCATTCTCCTTTTCATGGATAATATCAGGGCTGGAGTCATTACCATCAGGTGTCCGGTCTGAAAAATGCACAACCCCCTCCTTATCGACCCATTTATATGTCTCACCGGCATTAATACAGGTTATGCCTGTAATAAATATTATGCCAAGGGTTGGCGGTATTATCCTTTTTATAAAATGAATCATGGTTGATAAAGATAACCTGCCGGCCTATTTAAGTTTTTCCTTTAGCATGGCTATAAGCCCTTCAGGTCTTTCCTTAAGCAGTATCTCGCTGAACTGGGTCCTGTAGTTTTTTAACAGGCTGACCCCCTCGATTTTTACATCATATATTCGCCAGATAGTGCCTTGCTTTTGCAGGCTGTAATAAACAGGGGTCTTTACCCCCTTGCGTATAAGATTGGTCATTACAACAGCCTTTGTATTGGATAAAAGCTCTTCACCGGTATACTCAACCTGCTCATCTGAAAAACCTGACTGTATCTTATCAAGGTAGGTATTACCCAGGAACTGCCCGAACAAACCTGCAAATTCTTCCTGCTGCACCGGAGTAAAGGCCTGCCAGTTTCTGGCAAGTGTAAGCCTGGCCATTCCATTAAAATCAAATGCCTCTTCAATGATGCTATAGAGGATATCATGCTGTTCAGTTTTTTTTGCCTGATCAGAATAGGCAGGGTCATTTAGTACGCTGAAGACCCGATTAACCTTTTCCTTTAAGATATCAAATGGTTCAGATGCGTGCGCAGTGTATATGCAGGTTATAAGGATAAAAATGCAGAATATAATGTTAACTCTTTTCATGTTCATCTCCGGTGGTTTAGTATAATTTATTTTGCATCACCAAACAGATATTTGCTGATCAGGTCTTCAAGATCAACAGCCGATTCTGTTTCAAGTATCATATCTCCCGGCTTTAAGATTGCATCGGAACCTCCGGGTGAAATCATAATATATTTATCACCGATAAGCCCTGCTGTCTTTATGGAGGCTATTGTATCCTCATCAAGCTGAACATCATTTTTTATATTCAGTATTACATTAGCGAGTTTTTTCTCGTGATCCAGTGATATAGCGGCTATATTGCCTATCTGTACCCCTGCCATCTCTACTGAAGAGCCGGCCTTAAGACCTGAAACAGACTGAAATCGGGCACGCAGCTGGTAATGGTCAGACCTTATCAGGTCCAGATTTCCTAAGTGTATGGTCAGGTAACCGACACAGATAATCCCAATGAACATGAAAATTCCGACTGAAGTCTCAATAGATGATTTTTTCATTATTCCTCCATATTTTTAAAAAAGCAGGCATCTTCCAGGCTTGATTCTGCTTCCCTTATCATATTCTCAAATTGCAGGTCTCTTTTAGCCTCTGCAAAACCTACATTGATTGAACATTCAAGGGATGATTCATTCAATATCTCTTTTATCCTTGTTTTTGCCAGTAATTTTGAGAGTTTGCTGCAAGTCTGACGTGCCTGTTCAAGATTTGTATCAGGCAGTATTGCGATTATATTGTTAAGGTTGTACCTGAAGCATATATCTGTAAACCTTAAGTGGGGCCTGAGTTCGGCTGAAAAGCTCCGGAGCAGTTCCTGTCCCACCATGTGGCCTGCCTTTTCATGTATCTGGTCGAGCTCCCTTATCCTGAAAAGTATTATCGAAAATACATAATTGTGTCTATTGAACCTGGCCAGCTCCTGCAAGAATCTTTCTTCACCCCTTGGCTGCGGCAAAAGCCCTGTAAGGGAGTCATGGCGGCTTTCAAGACCGTTCACAAACTGGGTTACAACCGGGATGGTTGTATCCTTTAGGGCTTCAACAGGTCCCTGAAAGATTATCCCCCCCTCATGGAGCATTATAAGCTTCTGTGAGATATAGAAGATTTCAGGGATCTCATGGCTGACAATAATGGCTGTAAACCCGAGCTTCTGCTGGTATTCTGAGATCATGCTGTGTACTGCGTTTCTTCTTATCGGATCAAGTCCTGTAGTAGGCTCGTCAAACAGTACAATTTCAGGGTCTGTTACAAGTGACCTTGCAAGTGCAACCCTTTTTTTCATTCCGCCTGAAAGTTCTGAAGGGTATTTATGGGCCATTGACCCGATATCAAGCTGGTTCATCTTATCCATTACTACCCTCTGGATAGTCTCTTTTGAGAGCCTGTTTTTTTCCCTGAGCGGAAGCGAGATGTTTTCATGGACTGTCATGGAGTCAAAAAGTGCTGTGCCCTGGAACATATAGCTGAATCTCTTTTTAATCTCTCCTTTTTCCCTGCGTGACAATCCTGATATGTTACGCCCATCTATAAGGATATCACCTGAATCGGGAGAGATCAGACCTATTATATGTTTGAGCAGTACTGATTTGCCAACACCGCTCATGCCTATTATTGTGGTTATTTCACCCCTGTTAATTGTAAGATTAACCTTATCAAGCACAACCTGGCTGCCAAAACTTTTAGAAACATTTCTTAATTCTATAAGAGCGTGGTTATCCATATTCCATTTTATCCTTCAGGTGCCTTTTTACAGCAGTAATGATGTCATCACATAATCAGAAACAAGGACAAGGACACATGAGATAACAACCGCTGAAGTGGTTGCAAACCCCACCCCCTTTGCCCCGTGCCCCTCTTTTCTGGTATGGGTATAATAACCCTGGTAGCAGCATATTGTTGCTACAATGAGGGAGAATACGATGGATTTTATACCGCATCCAATAAGATCATCCATGGATATCCCTGATTCAACCCTTGAAAAATAAACCCCCTTATTCAACCCCAGTAGAATGGAACCTGTAAGATACCCTCCCCATATACCGATAACATTGAACATGGCAGTAAGCAGGGGAAATGATATCAGGGAGGCAGCGATCCTGGGACTAACCAGAAACCTGATCGGGTCAATATCCATGGTATCAAGGGCATCTATCTGCTCGGAGATCCTCATTATGCCTATCTCCGCGGCAATGGCTGACCCGGCCCGCCCTATAATCATAATCGCTGTAAGAACCGGCCCAAGCTCGCGGATAAGAGAGAGTGCAACAGCCGCACCTAGGAGCCCCTCTGAACCAAATTTGGAGAGGGTATAATATCCCTGGAGCCCAAGCACCATACCTGTAAATGCCCCTGTCAGGCAGATGACAAATACTGATTTAAGGCCTATAAAATATATTTGCTGCATAATCTTTGAAAATTGAAAGGGAATTGTAAAAATACTGTAGAAACCCCTGAAAAAGAAACTGCCACTTCTTCCCATCTCCTGGATAATAAATATGGTATATTTCCCAAGGTTGTTAAAAGGCAGTATAACAGATTTTGTATCTATCATCGTTTATATATCCCTGTCGGAAAGTATAAATTATTACGCTGAAATAATTTTCAGTTAAAATTAATCAACCCTTGTGGTTGTCTGAAATTAGAATAGAATATATAGCAAACCATATTATAATAATCAAATTTATAAAATGGCCGTCTTAAAAGTGAAAATAACTTTAAATCAATTAGAGAAATGCACAATAAGTACGTCTGGATAAGTTATATTGGTCTATGTTTAGTGGTTACTCTATTATAGATGTTAAAAATAATTAAAACCTATTGCATTTTATTTCTTCTTGACCTAAATATGATCACATCATATAATCCACTAAAATTTATAAAATTTAATTATTGCAGGGAGAACTAAAAAGAGTATTACCAGGAGAAAAGCTTTATTCCTAAAAACTTCCCGGACAGGATTCGCAAGTCCATACCGGGTTAAATGGGAGGATTTCTGATGGATGTCAAGTTGGATAGCCTTATTGAGAAGATCAGGAAAGACGGGATTGAGGAGGCGGAAAACAGGGCCGAACAGATTGTAAAAGAGGCAAATCAGAAGGCGGCCAGGATTGTTGAGGATGCCGGGAAGGAGGCCCTAAAGTTAATAAATGAAGGAAAGAGCAAGATTGATCAATTCCGCTCAACTGCCGAGGCCGATTTAAAACAGTCTGTTCGTAATGCAGAATTACTGCTCAAGGAAAAATTCAACAGGTTGTTTGATTCGGTTTTCAAGCGTGAGGTTGGTGAAAAACTCACACCAGACTTGATGAAAGAGATGATCCTTAAAATTGTTGAGGCCTGGGCTAAAGACAGTGAAAAAGAGGTAATACTGGGCGATGCCGATAAAAAACAACTCGAGGCCCTGCTTTTTAATGGCATAAAAACCGATCTGAAAAAGGGTATCACACTTAAAGTTGGAGCTGATGTCACAAGTGGTTTCCGTATAGGTTTAAAGGGGACGGATGTCTATTATGATTTTTCCGACGGGGCGATTTCTGATCTTCTGAAGTCACTCGTAAACCCTAATCTGAAATCTATACTGGATAAATAAGGATGGATAAATACTACTATTTTATAGCTCAACTGCCAACGCTGTTTTTCAGGAAAGAGCCTGAAATTACCATTGACCGCTTCATGAATGAAGCGGAAAAATGGCTTGATCCTGATGATTTTGAAATCCTCTGTTCACTTGACCTGCAATCAGTAGCAATTAATAGAGGCGAACCCGCTGATCTGAAAAGATACAAAATCTTTGAAAATGATCTTCGCACGGACATTGCAGCATTTCGCGAGGCCCAGCGTAAAGATCTCGAATACAAGCCCTCGAGTTTTCCCCTGTCAGCCATCAAGGAGGGCAATCCCCTTGATGTTGAATTAAGGTTCATGGAGTTCCGCTGGCAGTTCCTGGATGAAATGGAGCGGGAGCATCATTTCGATTTTACAAACGTAGTTATATACTTCCTGAAATTACTTCTGTTGCAAAGATTCTTTACTTTTGAAAAAGAAAAAGGACTACAAAGATTCCAAATGTTATATCACGAGGTAAGAGCATGAAACCCACTACCGGAAAAATTATTGGTGTCAGCGGCAATATGGTAACTGTCTCTGTTGATGGAAATATCATGCAGAATGAGGTTGCCTACATCATAAAAGGCAATGAACGATTGAAATCAGAGATCGTGCGCATTGGTGATGGTGTCGCCTTTTTACAGGTGTTTGAAAGCACAAAGGGTCTCACGATTGGTGATGATGTAGAGTTCAGCGGCCAGTTGCTGTCAGTTCAGCTTGGGCCAGGACTGTTAAAACAGATATATGACGGTCTCCAGAATCCTCTGCCTGAGCTTGCTGAAGAGTTTGGCTTTTTCCTGCCTCGCGGCGTGGAATTCAAACCACTTGATGAGACAAAGAAATGGCCGTTTACACCCGCTGCAAAGGTTGGTGATACAGTTATAGCAGGTCAATCTCTTGGATCTGTTCCTGAGGGAATTTTTGACCACCAGATCATGGTTCCTTTTACCATGAAGGGTGAGTTTACTGTAGAAGAGGTAGCCAAAGCCGGTGATTATTCAATTGTCGAAAACATCGCCCGGATAAAGGATGAAAAAGGAAAAACACATAACATCACCATGAGCTTCAGGTGGCCGGTAAAAATCGCCATTGAAGCCTATAAAGAAAAAATTGTCCCAAATGATCCATTGGTAACGCAGGCGCGTATTATTGATACCTTTTTCCCGGTTGCCAAAGGCGGAACATTCTGTATTCCTGGACCATTTGGTGCAGGTAAAACAGTACTGCAACACGTTCTAAGCCGTTACTCCCAGGTAGATATAGTTATTGTGGCCGCATGCGGTGAGCGCGCAGGTGAAGTTGTTGAACTGCTGCGTGAATTCCCCGAACTGGAAGACCCGCGTACCGGCAAAACATTGATGGACAGGACAATCATTATCTGTAATACAAGTTCGATGCCTGTTGCTGCCCGTGAGGCATCTGTTTATACAGCGGTGACCCTGGGTGAATATTATCGCCAGATGGGGCTGGATGTGCTCCTGATGGCAGACTCAACCTCCCGCTGGGCACAGGCCATGAGAGAGCTGTCAGGCCGCCTGGAGGAAATTCCGGGTGAAGAGGCATTCCCTGCATATCTGGAGTCCAGGATAGCAGAGTTCTATGAACGCTCTGGTCTCGTAGAGCTGAGCAATGGAAAGGTCGCAAGTCTTACAATAGGTGGTACAGTAAGCCCTGCCGGTGGTAACTTTGAAGAGCCCGTGACACAGGCAACCCTGAAGGTCGTTGGAGCGTTTCTTGGATTATCGCGTGATCGTGCGAATGCGCGTCGCTTCCCATCAATCCATCCACTTGAAAGCTGGTCAAAATATAAAAGTTTTATTGATCCCGAAGAAATTGCTGCTTCCCGTGTTATGCTTCAGAGGGGAAATGATGTCGGTCAGATGATGATGGTTGTAGGCGAAGAGGGCACATCAAATGATGATTTTCAGCTTTATCTGAAAGGTGAATTCCTTGACAATGTTTATCTTCAGCAGAATTCATTTGATAATGTAGATGCCGGTACAAGCAAAGAGCGGCAGCAATATGTGTTTAATATGGTAAACCGGGTATTGAAAACAGATTTTCAATTGGATGATAAAGAAAAAGCGCGTGGCTTCTTCAACCATTTACGTCAGCTGTTTATCGATTGGAATTACATTGCTATGGATTCAGCCGAATTTAAGGCGCAGGAAAACGCAATCGACACATTAATAAAGGAGAATTCCGGAAATGAGAAAGGTCTATAATAAGATTCTCAGCATTAGCGGCAATGTTATAACCGTTAAGGCTTCAAATGTAGGCTATGAGGAACTCGCTGAAATTACCACCCAGCGTGGCAAATCACTTGCACAGGTAATCAAACTTGATAATGATCTTGTCTCATTGCAGGTCTTTGCCGGAAGCCGCGGTGTTTCTGTAAGTGATGAGATACAGTTTCTGGGTCACCCCATGCAGGTGACATTTTCGGACAATATGCTGGGTCGAATTTTTGATGGCGCAGGTAACCCGCGTGATAAAGGGCCGCAGCTGACAGACAATATGATCGAGGTGGCAGGCCCCAGTGTAAACCCTGCAAAACGCATTATCCCAAAACGCATGATACGAACAAATATACCGATGATCGATATCTTTAATTCTCTCGTTGTCTCACAGAAGCTGCCGATTTTTTCAGTATCAGGTGAGCCATACAACGAACTTCTTGCAAGAATAGCATTGCAGGCAGAGGTTGATATGATCATCCTTGGCGGAATTGGTCTCAAATATGATGAATATATGAAATTCAAAAACACCCTTGAGGAGGGCGGGGCGCTGTCACGCTCAATCTTCTTCATGAACACCGCATCAGATCCTATAGTTGAGAGCCTTATGGTGCCTGATCTGTCGCTCGCGGTAGCTGAAAAATTTGCACTCAAGGGCAAGGATGTGCTTGTATTGCTATCTGACATGACGAACTTTGCCGATGCAATGAAAGAGATTGCTATAACAATGGAGCAGGTGCCTTCAAACCGTGGTTATCCGGGTGACCTTTACAGCCAGCTTGCTGCCCGTTATGAAAAGGCGGTTGATTTTGAGGGCGCAGGTTCTATTACGGTTCTTGCTGTTACAACAATGCCGGGTGACGATGTTACCCACCCGGTCCCTGATAACACGGGTTATATCACCGAAGGCCAGTTCTATCTGCACCACGGCTCTATTGACCCCTTTGGATCATTGAGCCGCCTGAAACAGCAGGTTAATGACCCGAAAAGCAGCCGCAAGGATCATCGCGCAATCATGGATGGTATGATTCAGCTCTATGCACAGTTTATAGAGACTGAAGAAAAGCGCTCCATGGGTTTCCGCATGAGTAACTGGGATCAGAAGCTGCTAAAATACGGTGAACAGTTCAAGGCCCAGATGATGAACCTTACAGTAAATATTCCCCTTGAAAAGGCACTTGATCGTGGCTGGGAAATCCTGGCTGACTGCTTTACCACGGATGAAACAAGGATGAGAACCGAGTTGATTAATGAGTTCTGGCCGAAAAATTAAAGGCGGGTAATCTGTCGAATGGCAAAAATAAAATATACAAAGAATGAACTCAAACGGCAGAAAGACAATCTCAAGCGGTTTACCAGGTATCTGCCTACCCTTGAATTGAAAAAGCAGCAGTTGCTTGTGGAGATCCGCACCATTCAGGGCGCGGTTGAGAAGCTCGAAGCAGAGGCAAAAGAGCTTGAGCAGGAGGTATCAAACTGGGCAGATGTATTTGCCGAAGATATTGATCTGCATAGTATCTTCTCTATGAAAGAGATTATTACGGATACAGGAAATATCGCAGGTATTGATATTCCTCTGTTCAAGGATGTCATCTTTATCGATTATGAATATGATTTTTTTACCACCCCGATCTGGGTGGATAAGGCCATTGAGGTGACAAAATCGCAGATCAGGCGTGTAGCTGAGCTGGATATCCTGCACAGACAGCAGGAAATAATTCGTGAAGAGCTCCGCATCACAGTACAGAGGATCAAACTTTTTGAAGAGGTAAAGATCCCTGAATCAAAAGAGAATATCCGAGTAATCAGGATATTCCTGGGTGATCAGATGACAGCTGCTGTTGTCCGTGGTAAAATTGCAAAGGCCAAACTCGAGAGCAAGAAAAAAGAGGAGGCTCAAAAATGATCGTCCCCATGAAGAAGATTACCCTGTTTTTCAGCGCCAGACATCATGATGAAGCATTGCTTCGCCTGAGACAGCTTGGGGTTTTGCACGTACAGGATGTTGAACACAGGGCCAGTGATGATATCCAGCAGATTGAAACCACGCTGGAAAATATAGATCGTATACTGAAGCTGCCTGAACTGCAGCTGGATACCAGTCAGATATCAGAAGAGAGCCCGGAAAAGATAATTGAAAAGACCCTCGGTTTGCTTCAGCAGAAAGATTCTATCCAGAGAGAATTGCGCGAATATCAGGAGATTTCAGACTGGTTTGAGCGATGGGGAGATGTCTCCTATTCCTCTGTTCAGGCATTAAAAGATGCTGGTGTTTATATCAGGCTGTATCTTACAGATAAAAGCGGGTTGTCCCGCATTCCTGATGAAATGCAGGTGCTGGTGGCAGGCACCTCAAATAATGTGGTACACCTTGCATTGATCTCACAATCAGAAGATGAACATCTTGACCTGCGTCAGGATTCCATCCCTCAGGTAGAACCCGGTGAAGTGCGTTCAAGAATTAATCTGTTAAAAAAAGACTTGGATGAGATAACCAGTAAGGTTAATTCCATGGCAGCCTATCGTGATATGCTGACAGATTATCGTATAAAGCTTGAAAAGAACCTCGTTGTCAGCAGGGTAAAGGCAGGCATGGGTGATGTGGGTGATATATCATATCTGCAGGGTTTTTGTCCTGATGAAGCTGTTCAATCTGTCCAGAAGGTGGCCGACAGTCATGGTTGGGGCTATCTTGTTGAAGAGCCGGATGACCTGAGCCAGGTGCCTACATTAACTAAAAACTCCCAATTCATTAACATGATCAACCCGCTGTTTAAATTCATGAGTACGCTTCCAGGTTATGATGAAATGGATGTCAGTATGATCTTTCTTGCCTTTTTCAGCGTATTCTTTGCCATCATCATCGGGGATGGCGGGTACGGATTGATCTTTATGCTCCTTACCATCTTGATGAGGATCAAATTTAAAAAGGCAAACCGCGAATTTGTTAACCTGATGTTTCTTTTGAGCGGAACAACCCTTGTATGGGGTTTGCTTACAGGTACATGGTTCGGGTCAAAGACAATCGTCGATTGTCCTTATCTGCATCTGCGCCCCTTTGTTGTTGATAAACTTGACAGTTTCAATGAAGAATCACAGCCGTTTGTTATGCTGCTTTCTTTTATTATAGGTGTCATTCATCTCAGTGTAGCGCACCTTATGGCTGCTGCAAGAAAGCATAATATCACATCACTGGGAGAGATAGGCTGGGTTTGTGAACTATGGTTTATCTTTTTTCTGGCAAAAAAACTTGTGCTTGGTGTTGATATGCCAGGCTATGCAATGACATTGCTCTGGGTGGGGCTTGCCATTATACTTATTTTTAGCAATTTCCAGAGGAATATTTTCAAGGGCATACTTGTTACATTATCAAATCTGCCTCTAAGCGTAATAGGCTCTTTTTCTGATATTGTATCCTATATCCGCCTTTTTGCTGTAGGTTTTGCCGGGTTTATTGTATCAAGCAGTTTTAATGCCATGGCAGTTGGGGCGGGTATAGACAGTGTTTTAAGCGGTATTATTGCCGCTCTGATAATGTTTGTTGGTCATGCGCTCAATATAGCGCTCTGCACCATGTCCGTGCTGGTACATGGTGTTCGCCTGAATATGCTGGAATTTTCAGGGCATGTCGGTGTTCAGTGGACGGGTAAGCCCTATGAACCGTTCAGGGAATAACGAAATTATATGAAGTAGAGATAGAATTCATTTTTCAGTACTTATTTTGAAAGGAGACTCAACATGGTAGAAGGCTTAGGAGATATGAGCATTTCATTGGCAATTTCAGCTGTTGGTTCTGCTCTTGGTATTGGTATCGCAGGTATGGCAGCGGTAGGAGCATGGAAGAGGGCATATATGAATAACAAGGCTGCCCCATTTATCCTTATAGCGTTTGTTGGCGCCCCACTATCCCAGACTATTTACGGGATGATATTGCGCAATGCTATTAAAGGAGCAAACCTTCCCCCTGAAAGTTATATTTATCAGATGCTGCTGGGTCTGTTTGCTGGTCTTGCCATTGCCATGTCAGCCTATTTTCAGGGAAAGGTCGGGGCAAAGGCTGCTGACGCACTGGCAGAAACCGGGAAGGGGTTTGGTAACTATATTATGACTATAGGTGTTGTTGAGACAGTAGCCTTATTTGTAATGGTATTTACCATGACAGCCTTGCCAAAGGGGTAACTAACCCCGGTTGAAAGAGTTGTTTATGTTGATCATTTCCTCTTTTTCCCAATCCAGGGATTGGTTGATTACCAATTCCCGGCAATGAATTGGTTGAAGAAGGGTAGTTTAAATACATGCATAATTCCAACAATTGACAGGCCTGATCTTAATATTGGGCCTATCATCTCATCTTTAACCTAGATACCGGAAATAAAAAAGATGTATTAATGAAAGTTTGATTAAAATGCGAAAGGCCGGGATGAGGTGGTATCCCGGCCTTTCAATTAAAGATTTGTTTAAGCTTTGGTAGGATCAAATTTAATCAAGAAATCTGATTGTGTCAATAGCTCTTTGGTAAAAAAGTGTAAAATAATTGTTAAATAAATGTAAGTAGAGATCATAAAGTGCTAAATATTGATAAAGACGATTATTTTATGCTTTATACTGATAAAAACGATTAAAAAGGTCGAAAAATGTAGGAGACATTCATAAATATAATTTGCACTTTAAATTATTTAAAATTCGAATAATAATGAAAAGATGTTTTATTAAACAGGCAAGTTGTATTTTGTTAAAGAAAAGTATATGTTTTCTCTACAATTCAGGGTATGAATTTTAGATCTTTATTTGTGTCCATCCGGTTTTAAGAATATCCGTATGGAGCTGGCTCTTATTAATTGTATTTTAATAAAAGGGATAGTTATGACAGTCACTAAAGAAAAAATAATGTATTTCAGGGTAGTTGCAGCTGTTCTTCTGTTATCATTTTACTATTTGACCGGTATCGCCTTCGCACAGGCAGGAAGCGGTATAACAATAGATGAAAATCTTAAACCCGGCATGCCCTTGAAAGATGCTATTGAATTGCTGGGGCCGCCTGAAAAGATAAAGATCAGTGATGTTGGGACAGTAATCATGTCTTATGACAACATTGGGCTTTCTCTGGAGGCATTAAGTAACAGCACTATAGTAGAGTCCATACATCTTCAGAAAGGATTTAAAGGTAGCTTTGCATCAGGCGCTGTAAAGAGTGGAAAAAGATATGAAGAAAAGGTGACTGAGAATATTGAAGAAAAGGTTGTCAAAAGCAGTGCAGAAAAGGTAGCTGAACAGTCTGTTGAGAAGAAGGATGATAATTATTACGATGAAGAAGAGGAAGAGGGGCAAAAAGAGCCGGAGATCAATGTTTTTGAGCTGTATGGTTTTAATGTGAAACAGGGATATAGCGGGGTTGTTGTAACAGAGGTTAAGCCAGGTTCTTTTGCGGAGGAAGGAGGCCTGAAGGTTGGAGAGCCGATCAGGAAAGTCTTTTATGAAAAATCCAGTGAGCGTAATATCTATGCTATATCCGGGCTCAAATCTATACTTAAAAGGGCCATAGAAAAACGAAGGAAGTTCGTGAATATCCTTCAGAGTAAAAACTCCTATATAAAGATGAAGGTGCCAAGAATAAACACGAATAAATGAACATAATCTCAATGTAAAGAATGTTATTTACAGTTTTGCAGGCAATTTAAGAGGTTGTGCGGGTAACGGCCTGTTTGCCGTTATCCGGGAGTTCAATGATTATCTCAGGAGTGAGTGCTTTTAAAAACTACTTTGCATTTATGGTAAGGTCACTCTCCTTATAGCCAAATAGTTTAAGGATCTCATTACACAGGGCTATAGCAACAGCCTCAGATAAATCGGTATTGATATATATGCCAGTACCATCTATTTCTTTATTCATAATAAACTGATAGGG
>JAFGFM010000009.1 GCA_016931115.1 Deltaproteobacteria bacterium
AAGGCCATTAGGGATACCGGTTGTAGGAGACAAAGTAGTGCAAACGGCAGTAGCATCAATCCTGTCAGCAATATATGAACAGGACTTTATGCCGTTCAGTCACGGATACAGGAGAGGAAAAGGCCCCCAGAAGGCAGCGTTGAAACTAAGCGAACTAATTCATAGAGGAAAATTTCGCTGGATACTTGATGCTGATATCAAAGGGTTCTTTGACAATCTGAACCATGACTAGCTGATCCGCATGCTGTCAGAGCGGATAGAGGACAGCTCGTTTCTCAGGCTGATAAAGAAGTGGCTTAAAGCCGGGATACTGGAAGCGGATGGAAAGATAATCCATCCTGTAACAGGTACACCACAGGGTGGCATAGTATCAGCAGTTTTAGCAAATATCTATCTTCATTATGCTTTAGATATCTGGTTTGAGAAGGTAGTAAAACCAAGGTGTGAAGGAGATGTAAGGTTGATGAGATATGCTGACGACTTTGTGGTATGTTTTCAGTATCATCGGGACGCTCAGCGGTTTTACGATGTGCTTGGAAAAAGACTTGGGAAGTTTGGTCTGGAAATATCGAAAGAAAAGACCAGACTGATAAAATTTACCAGGTTCAGAACAGAACAGAGTGAAGTATTTACCTTTCTGGGATTTGAATACCGCTGGGGAATAAGCAGGGAAGGAAAGCCGCTTATTAAGATGCGTACATCAAAGAAGAAGTTTAAAGTGGCAATATCTAATCTTCTTGCATGGATAAAGAAGGAACGCAGCAGGCTTGGGACGAAGGGTCTGTTCACTAAATTAAGGCAGAAGCTACAAGGACACTGGAATTACTATGGCGTATGTGGTAATTTTGAAATGCTATGGAAGTATTACCATCAGGCAAAGGAAATGTTGTTCAAGTGGCTGAATCGTCGAAGTCAGAGGAAAAGCTGTACATGGGAAGGATTTAAGAGAATGTTGGAGTGCTACAGAATCCCCCGGCCCAGAATTATTGGATATTGGGACTAACTATCGCTTTTGTACGAAGCGAGTAATACTGAAGAGCCTTGTGCGGGAAAACTGCATGCAGGTAACTGTGAGAGGGCTACCGGGTAACCGGTAGTTCTATCTCGATTTCCTTTTTAAGGTAAGCTATTGTTGCGCCCCAGCCTGAATCACCTGGATCAAGGGTAAACCTTGTTACAAGGGGGTGTTTCTCTAAGAGTGAATGGACGATCCTTCTTAATACGCCCTTTCCCTTACCGTGTATTATGCGCACCTCATAAATCCCTTTTTCCGCGCATGCATTTATATATTCCTCAACTACATCAGCGGCATCCTTTGGTGAAAAGGTGTGGAGGTCGATTACGCCGTCTATGGGGAGTTCGATTATGTCGTCATTTTCTATGATATCGTTATCATCCATGTTATTCAGATACCCTGTTCATAATGTAAATTGGTGGTCTGCAAAAAGTAAGGGCACAGTGCGCTGTATCTTCACGGGCACGCTGCGGCGTGCCCCTACGGTGCGTTTTGTATGCAGATATATCAAATCCCATTTAAAACAGGGGCGAAATATTTTTCGCCCCTACAAAACATGATCCATTATTTGGACCGATACAGCCTCAAACTGTTTGAAACAACTGTAATGCTGCTCATAGCCATTGCAAGGGCTGCCAGTATGGGGTGGAGCTCCCTTAAAAACATGGGCAGAAAATCGAGGGGATAAAGCGCCCCTGCTGCAACAGGTATAAGGGCCACATTATAAAAGAAGGCCCAGAAGAGGTTCTGCTTTATTACTCCCATTGTCTGCCTGCTGAGTTTGATGGCCGCAGGAATCCCCCTCAGGTCGCCACTTGCCAGTATTATATCTGCTGATTCAATCGCAATGTCTGTGCCTGTACCTATGGCAATCCCCACATCCGCCTGTGCAAGTGCTGGCGCATCATTGATCCCGTCGCCAACCATGCCCACCTTAAGCCCTTTCTCTTTAAGCTCCTTTATCTTATTTGCCTTTTCTTCCGGCATTACCTCGGAGATAACCTCATCTATGCCAGCCATTAATGCTATTGAACTAGCGGTATTTTTATTATCACCTGTAACCATTATTATCTTAAGGCCCATCTGTTTCAGCCCTGATACTGCATCCTTCGCCTCCGGTTTTATTGTATCAGAGAGTGCAATAAGACCCTTTATCCTCTCTGTTCCAACAAGAATAACAGTGTTCCCCTTTTCCTGAAGCTCAGAGATAGAGGCTGTCTCCTCTTTAATATTGACATCATGCCCTTTAAACCACTCAGGTTTACCAGCATAGACCTTTACATCCTCTATATCTGCCTCAACCCCTGATCCTCCATGCGCCCTGAATAAAGCAGGGGGAGAGAGTTGTAAACCGCGCCTTTTGGCCTCATTCACAATGGCCTTTCCTAAAGGGTGCTCTGAACCCTGCTCAACAGATGCAGCGAGTTTAAGGATGTGATCCCCGGAGAGATTTTTATCAAAGGATATGACCGATGTTACTGTTGGTTTACCAGCAGTAACAGTGCCTGTTTTATCAAGTACAATCGCATCGCTCTTTGAAACCTGCTCAAGGGCCACGCCTGTCTTGAACAGGATACCCTTTTCCGCACCCTTTCCTGTGCCTGCCACAATGGCGGTTGGGGTGGCAAGCCCAAGTGCACAGGGGCAGGCTATCACAAGCACGGCCACCATTCTTATCATGGCGGGCACAAAATCCCCACCCATTACCCACCATAAAATAAAGGTTATAATGGCAAGGATTATTATAGCAGGCACAAATACAGAGGCCACCCTGTCTGTTATGGCCTGTATGGGGGCGCGGCTCCCCTGTGCATCCTGCACCATCTTCACTATCCTTGAAAGAAAAGTATCCTTTCCAACAGCGGTTGCCCTGAATATCAGCCGCCCCTCCTGATTGATTGTGCCTCCTGTTACCCTGTCTCCCGGTTTTTTATCCACTGGTAAAGGTTCACCTGTGAGCATGGATTCATCAACCGCTGAGGCACCTTCTGTTACAACACCATCAACAGGGATATTTTCACCCGGATGAACAACTATCATATCTCCTGTATTGATAATAGCGATAGCAACCTCTCTCTCCACGCCATCCTTAAGTATGGTTGCGGTTTTTGGTCTGAGCATAAGGAGCCTTTTGATTGCGCCGCCGGTCTTCCCCTTTGTCTTTGCCTCAAGCATCTTACCGAGCCTGATAAGGGTAATTATGACTGCTGATGTCTCAAAATATACATGGTGACCATGATCAGGGTATAAAAGGAGTATGATGGAATAAAAATAGGCAACAGACGACCCGAGCGCAACAAGCAGATCCATGTTTGCGCTTTTATTGATGATGCCCTTCCAACCTCCCCCATAGTAGTCAAACCCAGTATAAAACTGTACAGGGGTGGCAAGGCAAAAAAAGAGCCAGTTTACCCATGCAGCATGACCCCATGGGCCAATAACCCCAAAGTCCCTTGCCATGCTGATGATAAAGAGCGGGAGGGTAAAGATGAGCCCGATAATGAACTTCTTTTTCTGATCCTGCGCCTCTTTCTCACGGGCGGCTGTCTCCTCATCCTCCATATCATCAATGGGGATTATGGCTCCATAACCCGCCTTTTCTATTGCAGCAACGATGGTTTGAATATTCGTTATGGCCTGATCAAAGGTGACCTCTGCCCTTTCTGTTGCAAAATTTACAGATACCCCTGTAACGCCAGGCACCTTTTTTTTGAGTACACGCTCAATATTCATGGCGCAGTTTACGCAGGTCATGCCGGTTATCGGGATTGTGATTTTTGTTACGGCCATTTTTTTAAGCCCTCTTCAATGGTCACTGGTGAAGGTACAATATTGAATTGTTTCCCTGTGCCATTCTAAAAGGGCAGACACATAGGTCTGCCCCTACGGTTATATCAACTATTTTAGTCATATTTGAATAAAGTAAAAGGGGTATATTTTTTAAGGATGGCCTGCCATCCGAAGCTTTAGCGCAGGATGGTCGGGATGACTGGATTTGAACCAGCGACCCCCGCGTCCCGAACGCGGTGCTCTACCAGACTGAGCCACATCCCGATCAGGGGTGTACATATATACTATTAGTAATTATCAGGCAAGCTTAAATTGAGCCTATAAGACCCATAAATTTATGCATTATTATTGCTGTTGCCCCCCATATGGTGATCTCTTCATACCTGTATGCAGGGCCTTTATAGATAAAGGTATCAAAATCGATTGACCTTGGATGCAGGTGGGAGTTCTCATGAAAAAAGAGCTCAACAGGGACAGTAATCAACCGCTCCACTTCATCCCGGTTGAGTACAAATTCATATGGATATGGGATTTTTCCTACAAAGGGGTGGACAATAAAATTAGAGGCCACAGTCAGCTCATCATCCAGTCTACCCAGCACCTTTACGTCATCGGGTAAAACGCCTATCTCTTCATATGTTTCCCGCAGGGCGGTTTCCTCATAATCCCTGTCACAATCCTCAACCGCGCCCCCTGGAAAGGATATCTGCCCCTTATGGTGCTCCACCCTGTGTGTCCTCTCCGTGAAGACCACCTCATAGCCTTTTTCAGTTTCAAACAGAGGTATAAGAACCGCCGCATGGATCAGGCAACCATTATCATTTGCCACCTCTCCAGGCCTTCTCCTGTCTAGCGCCTTTTGTATCCTCTCGGTCAGGTCTTTCTTCATGTCAGTCGCTTTTCTCACCTCTTTATAAGGATATAGAGCTCTCCCTCATGTTTCATGTGGCCAGCAGCAAGCTCTGCATAAGCCCCGCTTCCCCAGAAGATATCTGCCCTGCCGGCCCCTGTTATGGCCCCGCCTGTATCCTGGTTGATCATAAACCTTGAGAATTTTTGCCAGCTCTCTACCTCTCCCATGCTGTTTTCAACAGGCTTTTCACTCTTTACAAAACAGAGCGCACCCCTTGGAAAGAGCCTTGAGTCAAGGGCAATTGACCTGCCGGGTGTGAGTGGTACGCCGATATTCCCCAGCGGCCCCTCCTTGAGCTCCCGAAAAAAGATATATGAATCATTATAGTTCAGGGTATCATTAACTATCTCAGGCCTTTCTGTTAAAAGCCTGCGGATGCTTTGCATGGTAGTCTCTTCCCTTGTGAGATACCCCTTGTCAATTAGGTATTTACCTATGCTCCTGTAACCCCTGCCGTTTGATGACTCATACCCCACAGGGATAAATGTCCCGTCATCAAGCCTTAGCCGGCCTGAACCCTGTATATGAAGGAATGCCACATCAACAGGGTCTTTAAGCCATGCTATCTCAAGGTTTCTTTCCCTGAGCCTGTTTTTATCCTCTATCTCCATCCTGGAATAATAGGGCAACACCTCTTTTCCCTGGATCCTTGCAATAATGGTTTCACCCTTGTATTTTTCTCTGAAAAGGGAGAGGTCTATCTTTATAAGGTCATCGGGCATGCGGTATACAGGGTATTTATACTCATCATCCGGTGCCCTCCTTGCATCATATATGGGTTCAAAATAGCCTGTGAAGAGCACCTTTTTACTTGTTACCCTGCCTTTAGCCCTGTAAAGATAGAAATTTTTCTTTATCTCGCTCCTGAGTTTATCAGGGTCCTTTATATTTTTTATAAGCCCGAGCAGGGTATCCTGGCTCTCTATCATATGGTCCCTGCTGTATAGGTCCGCTCCAAACCTGAATGTCCTCTCCTTTGGTAGCCTGTTCAGATACCTGAGGTTATTGGTAATGGCCTGCTCAAAAGAGGCAATATCCATATCATCAAGGAAATCCGGATAAAAATAACGAACACGCACGATGGTTTCAAAAGGGGAGGCAGCCTCCTTTTTCAGGGCAGGATAACACCCGCTTATCAGCATGATAAATGATAAGAATACCAGCCATACGCCTTTATATTTTATGGTGATAGCAGAAATAATGGTTCTCCTTTCCCTGAAGACAAAAGTTTATCCTGTATCATATAGGTATGAAATAAATGATACAAGAGTTTTTCCTGTCACCTTTTTCATTGTTGTTTATTTTCAACAAAACAATAAAGTGTTGCAAAAAAGACACACTTTGTTGTAAATAATGAGTCAGATTTTTATACGATTAAAAAAATAAAAATATTAACATTATAATTTCAATATGTTAAGAAGCAGTCTATTAAAGTATCGGGATGTGGCACTCCCTTTGCAATTTTCCTGTTGACTAATAAGGGATGGAGATAATCGTGGGATTCAGGCAGCGTACATTGCAGGAGATGATAAGTTGTACAGGGATCGGGCTTCACTCAGGCGAAAAGGTCCACATGACCATCAAACCCGCCCCGATTGATACCGGTATCAGATTTATCAGGAAAGACCTTGCAGGGCAGTGTGAAATAAAGGCACAATCTGAGAGCGTTATCAATACCACCCTATGCACTGTAATAGGAAACAACGTTACTCATATCTCCACCATTGAGCATCTTATGGGGGCATTTTTCGGTTTCGGCATAGACAATGCCATAATAGAGATAGACGGCCCGGAGGTCCCTATTATGGATGGAAGTGCAGCCCCCTTTATATTCCTGTTAAAAAGCGCGGGTATTAAGGCCCAGAAAAAATCCAAGGAATTTATTGTTGTAAAAAAGGCACTCCATGTTAAGGAAGGAAACAAATCCATTACAATTAAACCATCAAGGGAATTGAAGATATCATACACCATAGATTTCCAACACCCCCTGATCAGCAACCAGCAGTATGATTATACCTTTTCCGGAAGATCGTTTATAGATGAGATCAGCAGGGCACGTACATTCGGGTTTTTAAAGGATATCGAGACGCTAAGGCAGGCCGGCCTTGCCAGGGGTGGCTCCCTTGATAACGCCATAGTGATAGATGACTTCAGGGTCTTGAATCAGGACGGGCTCAGGTATAATAATGAATTTGTAAGGCACAAGATACTTGATTTTATGGGTGACATCTCGGTGATGGGTGCCCCTATAATCGGCCACTTTGTTGTTGATAAATCAGGTCATTCCCTTAATCACACCATGCTGAAGGAGCTCTCTTCAGATAAAAAATACTTTAAAAGAATAACGCTTGGTGAACCCAATGAGGGTGCAAGGGAGGGCTTTACCATACCGGCCTTCGGGCACATGGAACCCTTGCCTGCCTGAAGCAGGGCCAGCTTTATCCGGCATCTTTATAGTATTGCAATTCAGCAGTGCCTTGGCTATCATGAAAACTCGTTCAGTCAGCCTGTAATAACAAATACCGGAAGTATTTAAAGAGGTTGTGTTACAGGTTTAGCTATTTCAGGGTTAATCCCGGCACAGGGGCATTCATTTGATGCAAAAATATCAGGAATCTGCAACGCAGGACAGAAAGAGACAGAGACGGGAATGGATTGTCATCCTCTGCCTGACCCTTGTAATACTGCCGCTATACTACGTGGGCATAAAATACTTTGATCTGGGTCTTGACCTGCCCGGATCAAACAGCACCCTGATCTTTTTTCTGATCAACATCAACGTAATAATACTGCTTGGCCTACTGTATCTTACAGTCAGAAACCTGGTAAAGCTGCTCTTCGAAAGAAAAAAGAGCATCATGGGTGCAAGGCTCAGGAGCAAGCTTGTCCTTGCCTTTATACTGCTCTCCCTGATGCCGACCATAATCCTCTTTTTCGTATCAGCCCAGTTTATATCGAGCTCAATAGAGTACTGGTACAATATTCCAATAGAAAGGTCACTCAGGAACTCCATAGATCTGGGGCAGGACTATTATGAAAAAACCTATCAAAAGATATTTGATTATGGCAGCAATATCAGCCGCATTATCACCTATGACGGGCTTACCCTCGTTGCAAAGAACTCTGACCTGGTGAAGTTTGTGAATGACAAGCTCAACCAGTATCGCTTTTCACAGATACGTTACTATTCACAAAAGTTAGAGTTGAGGGTCTCTGCACAGGATACAAACCTGGACCTGGGTAATTTTTCCGGGCCTACGCAACAGGAGCTTGAGAACTGTTTTAATACCGCTACTGAGGTAAGGTTAAAGGAGGCATCCGATTACGGTGACCTTTTAAGCGGTATCATCCCTGTGTTTTCACGTACAGGCAACAGGGGGGTTGTAGGGCTTATTGTCATAGACGAACTCCTTCCGGCAAAATTTGCCAATAAACTCAAGAGCGTTTCAACCGGTCTTGAGGAGTACCAGCAGTCAAAGATGCTTAAGAGGCCGGTAAAGGCCATACACATGATTCTTCTTTCCATCGTGACACTGCTTATTATCTTTATCTCCGTATGGTTCGGGTTTTATCTCTCAAAGGGCATTACAATCCCTATACAGGAGCTTGCCGAAGGGACTGAAAGGATAGCCTCGGGCGATTATAACTTTTTTATAGACCTTGAGGCGGCTGATGAAATTGGTGTTCTAGTAAACTCCTTTAACAGGATGACCCTTGACCTGAAAAACAGCAAGAAACAGATCGAGGAGGCAAACGAAGAGCTGATAAAGAGCAACATGGAGATAGAGCAGAGGCGCCTCTATATGGAGATCGTGCTCACCAATGTAGGCGCAGGGGTTATATCCGCTGACATCGAAGGCAGGCTGCTCACAGTTAATAAGTCAGCTGAAAATATGCTCGGGATACTGGCAAGGGATGTTGTGGGAAAAAACTACAGGGAGGTCATGAACCCGGAACAGGTAAGGGTCATCAATGATTTCCTGGCAGACAAGGGTTTCAGGAAAAGGGGTTACATGCAGAACCAGATAAGGCTGGTCACCTCTGACAACAAGAGCCTCACTCTGATTGTTTCTCTAAATATGCTGAGGGATGAACAGGGGAGGTATTCGGGCCTGGTTGCGGTGTTTGACGATTTCAGTGAGATAGAAAAGGCACAGAGGGAGGCCGCGTGGCGACAGGTAGCTCGGCGCATCGCCCATGAGGTAAAAAATCCCCTTACACCGATCCAGCTCTCTGCCCAGCGCATAAAAAAACGTATAGGGCATAAACTTGATAAAGATGATGCGCAGATGCTTAACGAATGTACTGATATGATAGTAAAAGAGGCAGAGGTGCTTAAAAGGCTTGTAAACGAATTTTCCACCTATGCCAGGATGCCGGCGGTCAACCCTGCGCCGGCAGATCTGAACAAGACAGTCGGAGAGGCGGTTGCCCTCTATCAGGTAACACAAAACAATGTGACGGTATCATTAAAGGATTCAGCCTTTGTACCTGTATTCAGTTTTGATAATGAGCAGATAAAAAGGGTTATGATAAATCTCCTTGATAATGCGGTTACAGCAGCAGGCGCAGGAGGAGAGGTCAATGTAAGCCTCTCATATGACAAAGAGCTTGATCTGGCAAGGATAGAGGTCTCTGATAATGGCGAAGGGGTGCCGGATGATGATAAAAAGAGGATATTCGAACCATATTTTTCAACCAAGAGCCACGGGACAGGTCTTGGCCTCGCCATTGTGAACCAGATCATAAAAGACCACAGGGGTTTTGTTGATGTGATGGACAATAACCCTAAGGGAACAACCTTTATAGTGGAACTCCCTGTGAGTGTGTAAAAGGTGACCGGATGTACCCCATTAAACCGTGTCATAAAGATTATCGAGGGTGAGATTGCGCAAAACTGACTGGTCACACATTCATGAGGCAAAGGGGTTTCATATTTATACTCTTCCCCTTGCTTTTTTTTCATTTTTGTATGGAATCGGTGTAAGGATAAGAAACCTTAGCCTTAAGAACAGGGGGAAAAAGCTCCCCGGTTTTGTCTTAAGCATAGGTAACATTACTGCTGGAGGAACCGGAAAGACACCTGCGGTTATTATGGTTGCAGAATGGGCAAAGGCACAAGGATACAGGGTTGCTGTGCTGTCGCGCGGATACGGGGGCAAAATCAAAAAAGGGGCACAGGTTGTTTCCGATGGAAAGGATATCCTTGTCGGGCCTGAGGTATCAGGGGATGAGCCCTGGCTTATTGCAGGGTCGTTAAAGGGTGTGCCTGTTGTTGTATCCCCTTCCAGGTACTCTGCAGGTATTGAGGCAAAAAGCAGGTTTGATACGGAATTTTTTATACTTGATGACGGGTTCCAGCATATCCGCCTTGAGAGGGATATTGATATTGTGCTTTCCGATGCGCAAAGCCCCTTTGGTAATATGCACATGCTGCCCTGGGGGCCATTAAGGGAGCCTCTTTCGGGGTTGAAACGCGCCGATATAATGGTTTTTACCAGGTCTAAAGGGGGTTCTCCCTGCTGCAACAACCGGTTTATGACCGGCAAACATGTTTTTACAGGTGATCATCTCCCTGATAAAATTATCTATCCCTGTACCGGAGTCGAGAGCGAGTTCTCATTCGTCAGGGGTAAGGCTGTAATGGCCTTTTCGGGTATTGCAAGGCCGGAATCATTCAGGGAAACCCTTGAGGCTTTAGGGGTAAACATATTATTATTCAGGGCCTTTGGGGATCATTACCCCTTTACAAGAGAGGACATCATTAAACTCGAAGAGGAGAGAAAGGCCGTAAAGGCCGATATGCTTATCACCACGGAAAAGGACTGGGCAAGGATAAGGGCTGTTGCGCCTGATATAGAAAATATTGCATTGCTTTCCATAAAATTTGTTATTAAACCGGATGAGCATGCATTCTTTAGTATTATAAAGGAAATGGCCCACAATGCGCTTGGTCGTTAGGCAGCAGGTTAAAAAAGAAAATATTCTAAAAACAATAAAAAGGAGAATGAAACATGGCCCTCAGCAAGGAATTACTTGAAATACTAGCATGCCCCAAATGCAAGGGGGAGGTACACCTGAATGATAAAGGAGACGGGCTCATATGTGACAGGTGCAGGCTCCTCTATGAGATAAAAGATGACATACCGATCATGCTTATTGATGAGGCAAAACCTTTTTAGGCACTAAAAAATACACCCCTCTTTTCAATTTCGGAACTTATTATTCCTGATTAATATTTATAGGAACAATAAGTTCCTCTAAATCCTTGTCCATATTTTAAAAGGGTCTTGATATTAACAAGGGGGTTAAACCCCTCGCTATAGCCTGTATACAAAATAAAACAGGAATTTTATGTTCTATCTTTTTTAAGATGGTCTATTTTAATCAGTATTTTCAAGGGTATACGGGTTGGCACGTTGAATGCAATGAGTGTCACAAGATTTTTGTTTTAACATAAAACCAATATAAAGGGAGAGAAGATGAAATTTGATACAGTTATCACGGAGGACTTTGAGCCTCCCAGTATTGGCGTAATGCCTGTTTCCCAGGAAACAAAGGCATTACATTCAAAACCCAAAGTAGCAACCCTCCGACGTGTTTACAGTTCTCCAAAATTTAAAGCAGGCCAGAAAACCACATTTTTCAGAAAGAGATATTATCCTGAGGTCTCATCTGTTGAATGGAACAACTGGCAGTGGCAGCTAAGGAACAGGATTCGTGATCTTGAAAGCCTGAAGCAGATCATTAATCTAAACGATGATGAGATAAACGCCATTGGTCTATCCGAAAGCGGTTTGCCGCTCAACATTACACCCTATTATGCAAGCCTTCTTGACAGGGATAACCCCAATCACCCCATCAGAAGGGCAGTAGTCCCTGTAACAGCAGAGTCTATCCTCTCTTATGGCGAGGATGAAGACCCCCTTCATGAAGAATCTGACAGCCCTGTCCCAGGGCTTGTACACAGGTATCCTGACAGGGTCCTTTTTCTTGTAACAGACTTCTGTTCAAGCTATTGCAGGTACTGCACACGCTCACGCATGGTGGGCATGAGCCAGAGCCCGGTATCTGACAGAACCAGATGGGAAAAGGCTATCAACTACATAAGTGAGAACAAATCTATAAGAGATGTCCTCCTTTCAGGAGGTGACCCTCTCACCCTTTCAGATGAATCGCTCGAATGGCTTCTTTCAAATTTAAGGAAGATCGAGCATGTTGAAATGATCAGGATCGGCACAAAGGTGCCTGTTGTCCTGCCACAGAGAATTACGCCATCATTAACAAGGATGCTTAAGAAATATCATCCCCTCTGGATGAGCATCCATTTTACTCACCCGGAGGAGCTGACACCGGAAACAGCACAGGCCTGCGAGAGGCTTGCTGATGCGGGGATACCCTTAGGCAGCCAGACCGTTCTGCTTTCAGGTATTAATGATAATGTGGAGACTATCAAATCCCTTGTTCATGGTCTCTTAAAGATAAGGGTAAAACCATATTATCTTTACCAGTGCGACCCTATCCCCGGTTCAGGTCATGTACGCACATCAGTGGAAAAGGGCCTTGAGATTATTAACGGGCTCCGGGGACACACAACAGGTTATGCAATTCCCACCTATGTGATCGATGCCCCTGGCGGGGGAGGCAAGATCCCTCTTCTCCCTGACTATATTACAGGAAGGGATGGGGATGATCTGCTTCTTACCAATTACAGGGGTGGCCAATACCGCTATCCTGATCCGGGCGGAAGAGTAGGGTTTAATGGGTACCGCTTTAAGGGCGGGCCGGCAATGGAACAGGTGCCCGTGTTATGAGGGTAGGATTAACCTATGATTTAAAAGAGTATTACCTGGCACACGGCATGAGCAAAGAGGATGCAGCCGAGTTTGACAGCCCTGATACCATAGAGGGGATTGAAGGCTCTTTAAAAAACCTCGGGTTTGAGACAGACCGGATAGGCAATATCTTTGAGCTCACAGAGAGGCTTGTTGCAGGTGACCGGTGGGACATGGTCTTTAACATTGCTGAAGGGATAAAGGGTTTTGCAAGAGAGGCGCAGATCCCTGCCCTGCTGGATGCATATGATATCCCCTACACCTTTTCTGATCCAATGGTGCTTGCGCTTACCCTTCACAAGGGTATGACCAAGCATGTTATAAGGGATATTGGCGTGCCCACACCTGCTTTTCAGGTGATAAACACATTAAACGACCTTGAGAATTGCACTATGGCCTTTCCCCTTTTTGCAAAACCTGTTGCAGAGGGGACAGGCAAGGGCATAGGGCCTGATTCAAAGATCAAAGACAGAAAAGGGCTTTTTGATGCATGCAGATGGATACTTGATACCTTCAAGCAGCCGGCCATCCTTGAGGCATTTCTCCCTGGAAGGGAGTTTACTGTTGGCATCACCGGCACAGGTGAAAAGGCTGCCTCCACAGGGGTAATGGAGGTTATCCTGCATAAGGATAAGGGGGCTGAGCCCGATTCATACTCATACGCAAACAAACAGCTTTTTGAAACCAGGGTTGAATACAGGGCAGTAAGTGACCCCGAGGCAATGAAGGCGGTTGAAACCTCCCTTGCTGCATGGCGTGGATTAGGCTGCCGCGACGGTGGCCGTATTGATCTGAGGTCAGATGAAAATGGGGTGCCCATGTTCCTGGAGGTGAATCCCCTTGCAGGGCTAAATCCGACAATATCAGATCTCCCAATACTATGCGGGCTCAACGGCATCAGTTACCAGGAGCTTATAAAACGCATCATGGCATCGGCGCTCGAAAGAATAAACATCTCCTCAAGTAAAAGCGCAAAACAGGAATGAAGATACTCATTGTTTATGACAAACCAACATCCGGGGATAACAGGGATATTTCCCCGGATCACGCCGATGTTTTGATTCAGGTGCAGAGTGTAAGGAGTGCGCTGGTTTCAATTGGGCATGAGGTCAGCGAGGCGGGTTTTGACCTCAACCTGGATGCATTTAAAGAGGTGATAAATCTTTCTGCTCCTGATCTGATTTTCAATCTTGTTGAATCTGTGGGGGGCAGGGGGAGCCTTATACACCTTGCCACTGCCCTTTTTGACATATTGAATATCCCATATACAGGCTCAAAGACAGATGCCATGTATAAAACATCAAACAAGTGCCTTGCAAAGGAGTTGCTCAGGGCCAAGAATATTCCTACCCCTGCGTATTTTACATCTGAGGATTTGAGAGACCAAAACATTAGCCTCAGTGGCGAATTTATAATAAAATCGGTGTGGGAGCATGCCTCTATCGGCATTGATGACAGCTCTATTGTGAGCCCTTCATCGGGAAAAGAACTCCTTAGCGAGATGGAAAAAAGGAAAGATGCGTTAGGCGGGATGTGTCTTGCTGAACAGTACATAGATGGAAGGGAGTTCAACCTCTCCATGCTTGCAGGCCCGGATGGGCCGGAGGTATTGCCCCCTGCGGAGATAAGATTCATATCCTATGATAACAATAAAAGAAAGATAGTGGGCTATGATGCCAAATGGTCAGAAGAGACGTTTGAATACAGCAACACTGTAAGGTCTTTTGATTTTCAAGAGGATGAGTTTCCCCTCCTTGATAAACTCAGGGATATCTCTAAAAAATGCTGGCGCCTCTTTAATATAGGTGGGTACTGCCGGGTGGATTTCAGGGTTGATAAGGCAAATAACCCGTTTGTGCTTGAGGTTAACGCGAATCCCTGTATATCGCCCGATGCAGGGTTCATGGCGGCTGCCGTTCGGGCAGGGTTAAATGCTGAAGATGTGATGAAAAGAATTATTGATAATTCAAATGTAATAATTTAGAGATACCAGATATGTTCAGGATACGGAGAATATATGATGACATAATCCCTGTTGACAGAACCATCATTCCAATGGTCCAGGATATCCTTCGGGTACAGTTTCCACTTCTTTCAGACGATGTCATACAAAAATTACCTGATCAGCTTATCAACCCTCTCAAATACAGGTTCAGGTCAATCCTGTTTATTGCAGAAGGAGACAAGGGAAAGATAAAGGGGTTTGCTATTCTTCAGCATGCGCCAGATCTTAAATTCTGCTATCTCGATTTTATATCCACAACAGAGCATGGTACAGGAAAGGGAATTGGGAGCTTACTCTATGAACGGGTCAGACAGGAGGCCCTTGGTCTCAATGCTGATGGCCTTTTTTTTGAATGTCTTCCGGACGATCCGAAATTATGCAGTGATAAAGAGATACTGAAACAGAATATTGCCCGTCTGCGCTTTTATGAAAAATTCGGGGCCCGGCCAATAATCAACACCGCCTATGAAACACCAATTACTCCAGGGGGAGAATGTCCCCCCTATCTGGTATACGACAGCCTTGGCAAAGCAAGACATCTTTTCCTGAGCTGGACAAGAAATGTTGTCAGGGCAATCCTCGAGAGGAAATATGGAGAACTCTGTCCAGGCGGGTATATTGATATGGTTGTAAAATCGTTTACAGATAACCCTGTAATGATCAGGCCTCCTAAATATGAAAAAATAGCATCACCTGTAGAAGTAAGTAATGTAAGGTCAATAGACCAGTTGATTATTCTCGCAGTAAATGACAGGCACGAGATACACCATGTTCATGAAAGAGGATATGTTGAATCTCCTGTAAGGATAAGCCGCATACTTAGCAGAATTGATTCAATGGGCATTTTTGAAAAAACCGAAGTTAAACATTTTTCGGAAAAGCATATACTTGCTGTCCACGATAAAGGCTATTTCAATTACTTTAAAAAAGTATGCACTATAGTTGAAAAAGGCCGCTCACTTTATCCTTATGTGTTCCCCATAAGAAATAAGCATCGACCGCCCAAGGAATTGCCTGTAAGGGCCGGATATTATTGCATTGACACCTTCACTCCCATTAATGAAAACGCATACCTTGCGGCTAAAAGGGCTGTGGACTGTGCTCTTACAGTATCTGAAAAGGTCCTTGAAGGTTACAGGTTCGGCTATGCCCTTGTCAGACCTCCCGGTCATCATGCTGAATACTGTGCTTTCGGAGGCTTCTGTTACTTCAACTCTGCAGCCATTGCCGCCAACTTTCTCAGCCCACATGGACGTGTAGCTGTCCTTGACATTGATTACCATCACGGTAACGGCACCCAGGATATTTTTTACAACAGATCTGATGTGGTTACGATCTCGATACACGGACATCCCAGCTTTGCATATCCATATTTCAGCGGTTTCAGGGATGAAAAAGGAGAAAAAGAGGGCAGGGGCTTCAATATAAACATACCTCTCCCTGAATACATCACTTTTGATCAATACAGGGAAGCCTTAACATCTGCTTGTACTGCTGTAATTAAAATGGGATGCAAATTTCTTGTGGTTGCTCTTGGCCTTGATACGGCAAAGGGTGATCCGACCGGCACATGGCCTTTGTTACCAAAGGACTTCAGCAGCATAGGAAAAATGATAGGTTCATTGAGGCTGCCGACGATAGTTATACAGGAAGGCGGATATAAAATACGTTCATTAGGGACCAATGCACAGCATTTTTTTAAAGGACTATGGGAAGCTGGTATCTCAAATCACAGTAACAGCCCAATCAGGAGCCTGATCTCACAAAAAAATGGAAAATATAAATAAATTCAACTGTAACAATATCACATGGCGTGAAGAGCCAGTCTCTACTGATATCCGCGATATCGTGGAGATAGTAAGCTCAACAGGGTTCTTTAACGATGAGGAGCTTGATGTTGCCGCAGAACTAGTTGAGGAGAGGCTTACAAAGGGGACAGCAAGCGGGTACTATTTTCTTTTCATGGAGGTTGATAATAAGGTTACAGGCTATTCCTGCTTTGGCCCGATACCGGGAACAATGAGCAGCTTTGATCTTTACTGGATTGCAGTACATAATGCATCAAGGGGTATGGGGTTCGGGAAGATCATTATGGAGAGGTCGGAAAAAGAGATAGCCAGAATGAAGGGGAACCGCATATATGTTGAAACCTCTTCAAAGGAGCTGTATATCCCGACCCGGAAATTTTATGAGGCATGCGGATACATAGCAGAGGCGCGCTTAAAGGATTTTTACGCGCCAGGTGATGACAAGATAATTTATGTAAAAAAAGCAAACGAACCTATCGTTCTGTAGGGGCGAAAAATCTTTCGCCCTTTAGTCTTTGTTTATAAATCAATATAAAGTGAATCTGTTTCTGGGGTAATAATATTTATTATCTCTTGATTCAGACCATTCCTTGATATATCATTATATCAACTGAACACTGAAATATTCCTTTTGATTTCAAGTGGAAGGTTCACAGCAGTCTTACAAAGGCGCTCATCTGTTTTACCTCTATTAAATACCTCTTAATATCCATCTGAAACAACATATCTTGGACCGGTTTAGTTGTTATTATGGCAAGCTTGCCTTCAATCTTTGAAATGCAGGGAGGGAAATAAAATGAGTTTGCTAAATATAGTAAAACAAGGATATGGCGGCATTAAAACCATTAGTAATAATACTGTTGAAGGCCCCACCCCCAAATATGAAGCAGACCGAAAAATAAACTGGTCTGCTCTCTATCTGATTGTGGCATCACTCGTGGGTTCTGTTGTCTTTATCTTTTGTTGGGTATATGCATGTCTTTCATGGGGCGCCCTGCCGGGCATCTGCCTGGGCTGGATACCCGCCCTGTTCATAGGTATTATTGCAGGGCTTATCTGGCCAATGGTTGTGTTTATTCTTATTGTCTACCTGTTTTCCCTGTGATACAGAGGAGGGTTATAGACCGAAAGTAATCCCGGTTCATACACTGTTCACTCTTCTTTTATTGATACCAGCCTTATCATTATTTTCTCATGCCGAATTGCATATTGACAACTTCATTTCAATAAATACAATGTACACATGGCTGAGATAATTTTTGAGTGGGATAATAAAAAAGATAAAACGAATATAAGAAAGCATGGTATTTCTTTTGAAGAAGCTCGTACAGCATTTTATGATGAAAACGCAATCCAATATTTTGACCCGGATCATTCGGATGAAGAAGATCGATTTATCCTTCTAGGAATCAGTTTTAAATTAAAAATTCTGGTTGTTTGCCACTGTTTTCGAGAACATGATTCAGTTATTAGAATCATTTCAGCAAGAAAAGCCGATAAAGATGAAGAATACGAATATTGGAGGAATAGAAAATGAGAAAACATTATGACTTTTCAAAAATGAAAGGACGAAAAAATCCTTATATAAAGCTATTAAAACAGCCAGTCACAATGCGGCTTGATCGTGACACAGTTACATATTTTAAGGAGATGTCAGAAAAAACCGGGATTCCTTATCAAAGTTTAATCAATCTCTATCTTAGAGATTGCGCAGCTAACAATAGAAAACTCAACTTGTCATGGTCACCGGAAATGGCCGAAGGGTAGTTATATTTATTACCTGTATTCTCCGCTCAAATAAAAATATAAAAAATATATAATGGTAAGTAGTTGTAGGGGCGAAAAATTTTTCGCCCGTGCGTCCTGTTTCTCGTTTCTTTACAACAGTATCAGGTTTTCATATTAACTTCTTTTCTAGTCCTCATCAGGGATATACTGGAGAATATCTCCCGGTTGACATTTTAGTGCCTTACAGACATCATTAAGTGTAGAAAAGCGAACAGCTTTTGCTTTACCGGTTTTTAATATGGAAAGATTATTCAGAGATATGCCGGTTTTCTCCACAAGCTCCGTAAGTTTCATTTCTTTTTCAGCAAGTACAACAGCCAGTTTTGATTTGATTGTCATTATCAGGCCACCTCTGACTCGAATTGCACCATTTTCGAAAAGTGTGTGAACAGGACGAAGATCGCAGCTGCATAAAGGAAGGGGGCAAACGGTGGAATCCCGATATAGGAATGCTGAAGCAAATTTAACCAGTCAGGGCGATTATGGAATAGTTTAATAATAACAGGTATGGCCAGGATGAAAGCACCGGACCGTATGATTGCATCTACCAGGTAGGAGAGACAGCAGGCGATCATCAGCCTCCGGGCTTTTTTAATCCTGACCGGAGCATTCTTTTCTATCATGCGAAACACCGCCGCGACCAGAAAAGCGAGGAAAACGTTCCCTAATTCTATAAAAAAGTAACCCAGGACACTGACATAACCGTGTTCAGCTATGGTTGTGATGCGAATACCTACTACTAAAATTAGCGTGAAGATAAGAACCCAACCTAATACCAGTGCACCGATTCGAAGCAGTTTTATTGATTTCATGTTCTTGTCATTCCTCCTTAAACGTTATTTAATCAATGATAATAGATGTAAATTACATGATTATCATGTAATTATCAATGATAATTTTGTTTAAGATTTAAAAAAGAAAATATTTTGAATTTATATGAGCTGTAAAAAGGCCATTTTGCATTGAAATTATCCGGGGAACCCTGATTGATTATATGTGGTATTTATCAGCAGGATGCATTCGCCTTGCCATGATCACAATATTAGAAATGCTTGAGAGGTCTTGAAGATATCTGCAATTCAATAATACTTGCATAATACATGAATTCTGGAAAATTCCACTATTCACCCGGTATACAAAACTTTTCAGGTATGAGCTGCTTGACAATATCTTGTGGTCCAAATAGAAGACGATACATGCTTGAACTGCCGGTTAATGAATTTTTACATACGAAGTAAATACCTTGAGAAAATGATCTGGATTCACTATATTACAGTAATCCTATGAAAACCTTTTAGAGGTAATGGGATAGATACCTAAATATTGGGAAAGCAATAAAAGCAGGTATTTAAAAGGTGCCCCAAAATGTTGATCTGAAAAATTGGAGGCAGTCATATGAAAAAAGATGATGTCATTAAACACTGGATTAAATCAGCAGATGATGACTACCCTGTTATGGAAACTCTTTTTGAAAAGGGTCATTATAACTGGTCTCTTTTTATAGGCCACCTGATACTGGAAAAAATTTTAAAAGCCTGCTATGCAAAATATATAGAAAAAGAACCTCCGCGCATTCATAATCTTCTGAAAATAGCAGAAGATGCCGGGCTTGAACTTACAAAAGAACAGAAAATATTCCTTGATGAGGTAACAACATATAATATCCGCGTACGTTATCAAGATTTTAAGGACAGGTTCGCAAAACTGGCTACAAAAGAATATACAGAAGGTTCAATTAAAAAGATTAAGGAGATCAGGCAATGGCTGCTGCAGCAGATAAACAAATAATATACCGGAAGATAAACGAGTATATAAAACGCCTTAAAGAAAATGATATTGGCGTGTGGCGGTTATATCTGTATGGTTCTTATGCCAAAGGCACACAGCATCCCGAAAGCGATATTGATCTGGCTGTTTTTCTTGATAAGGAAAATATTGATGGCATTAAAGACGATGTCGAATTGATGAGGTTGAGATGGGATATAGACCTGAATATTGAACCTCATGCCTTTGCAAGAACAGATTTTGATGAAACTGACCCTTTCGTGAATGAAATAATTACTACTGGTGAAAGGATTTTATAAAATGTCCTGGCCTAAACCTGCCCTGACAGTATAGAAAGAATCGTTATGACTTTTATTGATATCTGCCCTATCGTTGTTTTTTCATGTGAATTATAAATCAGATACAATAGAGATATTACATTTTTTGGAGCACTTTAAAAACCTGTGATCAATGGCAGTTATATGTGATTTCAGGTTATGGCTTATTCGGGAAGTCTTTTCTTGAATAATCCTTATGACTATGGCAAATTGAAGTAAATTAAATCTCTAAAAAGTATTTCCAAGAAAAAACAGTTTTATTGATAACTCCCGAAATGGGGTGTTATCCAGTTAGAAAATAGACATACTTATTGTTTTTCACTGAAAATGGGTAAGGGAGTTGTAAAGTTATTTGTAAACCACTTAATGATTTGTGCATAGAAGAAAACAAGCATGTTTAAACTAACCGCAGATGAAATAGAAAAAGCTATAGAGGCGATAAAGCATCATGGCTATAGCGCTATGTTACCTGAACCGAGCGAGTGGTTCGATGTCATCGCCAATCAAGGCGATATGAGGGACTATATCGCACAGCTTGATTTAGACACCTATGAACCATTTAAACCCATGAAAATGTTTGCCCCAAAAAATCGGGCAAATATTCGAATAGTTCATCTTCTGCATCCTCAAGATTTAATAATTTATACAGCACTCACTCTAATTGTAAAAGACGATATAGAAGCAAGTCGCATAACAAAGAAATCCAAGCGTGTATTCTCATACCGCGTAGACACCCAAAAAGATAACCGCCTGTATGATGCAAGAGGTGCTCATGAGGGTTACTTGGATTGTCTAGAAAGCAAAGCAAATAAAAACTATATTAAATTCGTTGGTATCGCTGACATTGCTGATTTCTACCCCAGAATTTATCAGCATCGTTTAGAAAACGTAATTGAGGCAATAGCAACAAGCCAAAGAAACGTAGAGATTGCTCGTGTTTTAGTTAAAAAGTTTATCGCCAACTTGATGGGACGGAATAGTTACGGAATACCTGTTGGTCCGTATGCGTCTAGAGTATTAGCTGAAGCGGTCCTAATTGATGTCGATGCTTATCTGCACTCTAACAAAATAGATTTTGTCAGATGGGTGGATGACTATAATATTTTTTGCAAGTCAGAATACGAAGCACAATCCACATTGTTTGCCCTCGGGGAATGGCTATTCTTAAATCATGGACTTACGCTACAATCCGCTAAAACAAAGATACTTCCCGTTGCACGATATAGAGATGAAGTCCTTTCCAAGCCCGATGATCAGCTTACTGATCGTGACACGGCTGTCGCAGTCTTCAGGGACATAGTCACTGGCTATGATGACGAACCAGATGAAGAAGAATTGGATGAGGAAACTGTTCAAAAAATACTGGAGGAATTACAAGGATTTGACCTGCTGGGCATGTTGAATGCTTCAATTTCCGATCAAACTCTCGTAGATTATGGAATAGTCAGATATGTGCTCTCGAAATTGCCTCGTATTCCAGGTGCACCAGATGAATTAAAAAGACAGGTATTGGACTTAGTCATTGACAATGCAGATTTGCTATATCCAGCGGCTGAGCATATAGCGAAGTATGTCGTGTCATTTGACCATCTATCTAAGTCAGCAAAAAAATCCATCGCGAAAAAGCTATTAAAACCCCTCAAGAGCAAACGAAACCCACCGCCTACATATTATGCAATGTGGATGCTGTGGATATTTTCAACCTCTGAAGATTGGAATCAAATCAGAGATATTATTCAACTCTATCAATGTAGCTCATCCGAAGTGCTTAAGCGATATGCTGCATTGGCGGTTGCGAGGGGAGGAAGCAGAGCGGAAGCGCTTGTCATCAAGGATGATTACGCTGCCGCATCAGACATGCTCAAGCTATCTATTTTAAAAGCATCGAATAAGCTAGGAAAGGATGAACGGAAGCATTGGAAACTTGCGAATCAAGTAAATGGCACTCTCGAAAAGAAAATTTAGAATACGCTTGGGCTCAGGGAAGGCATTTGAACCATGAAAAGAAAAATTGCTATATTATCTGTTATTTTATTAATTTTGATTTTAATCTCAATCATAACATCGAGAATTGATTGTTCAAGATTATCAAATGGCAATAACCCACTATTTTCATTAGCGATAGCTCATTTCAAAGATGGTGGTACAGTGGCCTATATAGGATTTGGATATCAGTTAATTTCATGGCATCAAATTACGATAAACGAACAAAATAAAAAGGGATATTTAGTAGGTACAGAATTGTTCTATTTCCCATTATTTAAATATTGGCCTTTGATTACATATGATTTTGACCCAGAAATAAAATTGAAATTTATTCAGGAAAATTAAGGCAGAAAAATCGTATAACTCGCCCTTCAACAAATGACTTGGAGACGAAAGGCTGCCCGGTATGTTAAAGATTGAGAAGTAAATGCTTGACTGCGCATTATAGCAATATTCGAAAATCAATGAGTGAAGAAAGAGCCTTTGTAGTATTTCTCAACAACATAATATAAGAGATCCAATTATGTATATTAAACATGTCAAAATCCAAAACTACAGGAACTTTGGAGACCCTCCCTTCGAAATCGATCTGAAACCGTTCACAGTCATCCTCGGAGAGAACAACGTTGGTAAAACGAATTTATTGAATGCGCTTGGCTTGATATTCAACCAGGAAATTATGATTTTCCGAAAGCGGATTCTAGAGATCGATGACATCAACTATCTTTCTGTTGGAGCTTTCAAGGAGAAAATCAATAATTTTGGAATAAAACCTGAAGATATAGAATTTCCAAAGGTTATCGTCGAGGTCACGTTGGAAGACATGGACGACAACCAAGAAGCGGTTATTGGTGATTGGTTCATCAATCAAGAGCTGACTGAGGCAAGAATAACATATCAGTTCGCACCAACTGCAAATTATGACTGCACGGGATGGATTGAGAAACAAAGAAAGGTTATTACTGAAAGACAGGAATCCGGAATTACCGAGCCATATTTCATAGATTTCCCGATCGGCAACTATAGGTACTCCATTTTTGGAGGAGACGACCCTTCCAATGAATGCGATACATATTACCTAAAAATGCTAAAAATGGAGTTCCTTGATGCTCTCAGAGACGCCAAAAAAGAGTTGATTGCAAGCGGTGAATATCGGTTGCTATACAGGATTCTGATACAGAAAGACAAAGAAAAATATGGTGATATCAAAGCTGTGCTCAAGACGCTTGACGATGTCGTCAATAAAAATCCGAATCTAAAAAGCATAAAAGATGACGTAAAGATCCTTCTTGATAAGGTATCTCTTCAATCCAGCGAATCTGACAACGCAATAGATTTCATCTTTTCTTCCCCAGAAGCGAATGAGCTACTCAAAAAAATCAGCATGATATATGGTGCGAATCCTATCAGTGTGGAACGAAACGGACTTGGAAGGAACAATCTGCTTTATATTTCATTAATCCTATCACATCTTTCAGCAAATGAAGTGGAGGGAGGAGATACATTTTTTAGGCTTATTGGTATCGAAGAGCCGGAATCGCATCTGCATCCGCACCTTCAGGACCATCTGGCAGAAAATATCGAGAGCATACAGGAAAGCAGCGGTAAGGCCCTGCAGTTGTTGCTTACGACACACTCGACAAATATCGCTGCCAAGATGAATCTTGATGACTCCGTTATAATATTCAATGGTCAGGACAGGTCACCGTCTAGTCATTATATCCTGTCAGGCATTGATAAATTAATAGAAAAAAACACTATCCACTATTTGAGTAAATATATTGATGCGACGAAATCCAGGATGTTTTTTTCAAGAAAAGTGATACTGGTTGAAGGTATTTCCGAACAGTTATTAGTACCTGTGTTTTTCAAAATTGATTATAAGGAGTCGCTCGAAAAAGTTGGGTGCAATATAATCAATGTTAATGGTGTGGCATTTACCCATTTTTTGAAAATAATCCAAAGCGGTTTTTTTATTAAAGGTTTGGTGATTACAGATCAGGACATCGGAAAAAGGACTGAAGAACGAGCAGTTGATTTAAAAAAGGACTTTGACCGAGATGGATTGATACTTATTGAGATATCTGAGAGTTCTACTTTTGAAAAAGATGTCATTTCAGCAAATAAAGCCGGAAAAGGGAAAGAGATATTGCTAAATGCCCTAAAAGAAACCAAACCGATAAGAGGACCTGAATATGAGAAAGAGGTTGGAAATAACGATATTGACCCTGAATCGTTTTTTTCAGAAATTGAAAGTTATAAATCAGAGTTTGCTTTCAACCTGTCATCGCAACTAAAGGTAAAGGAAAATACGCAAGGGTTCACAGTGCCGCCTTACATAAAAAGAGGCTTCAAGTTTCTAGAGTAAAAATATGATTCCAAAAATATCCGAAAAGCCGACAATGTTGATCGCTGGGCCTGGTGCCGGCAAGACCACTGATATGGTGGAAAGAATTGTTGAAGCTATTCCTGAGCTTAGGCCAAATAGGGTATTGGCAGCCATAACATTTACCAATGCAGCAACCGACTCCATTAAAAGAAGACTTCAGGAGCGGGTTAAGATTCCACCAAACGTTTTCATAGGAACTAATTACAGCTTCTTCAATCGATTCATTCTTATCCCATATGCATCCTTGTTTGGATATGCTCCAAGCGATAAGCTTTTTCTCGAAATTGATATTGATAAAATAGTCGACAAGAAACCCCATAAAAACATCCCCGCAGTAAAGAATAAGTTAAGGAGTAATGTCGTTAATAAACTACTAGGGGAAGGCAAGATACCCTTTGGACAGATATCGGTTATATCTTCAAAGCTGATGGAAGAATCCAGAATACGGGACATCGTATGTAACAGAATAGAGTTTTTATTCATGGATGAATTCCAGGACACTGATACATTACAGCTAAAAATCTTTGATGCAATAAGAAAAGGCAAGAAAACAAAAATGTATTCTGTAGGTGACCCAGAGCAATATATTTTGGGATTTACTTATGGTCTGCGAGGTATAACGAAACCTACCTTCGACAATATCCCAATCAACAAGTTTTGTAAATCATGCGAAGAATGCCACTTAGATATCAACAGAAGGTCTTGCGAACAGATTGTTACATTTACTAACCAGTTTCACACTTCAATAAAGCAGGTATCCGATGTAGGTCGAACAGAAAATGGCGGGGTATTCTTTATCGAGCACACTGATCTTGATATCGTGATATCCAAATTCCTCGAAATGACAAAAAAGACTCTTGAATCTTGTGAATATCCCAAAAGACTTTTTCTTGGGTATGAGAATAATACCTTTGATGGATTAATTAAAAAGTATGGACTAATACCAATATCCAATGATCATAAGGGCCAAAAGAGTCTTCTGGCTGAATCAATAGATCTTATCTCAACCGCAACGGAATTGAGCCAGAAATCAATAAGAGAAAATTGTGACTTTAAGCAGATTGAACTAAGGAAGTTGGGCATTCAGTTGATGAAGGCAATTCAGGAAGGAGGCATTGGCACTTCGGATGACCTAGTCTGTTTCATCGACGATGGATTAGGATTGCCTTGCTCAGAAGATGCGATCAACATCGATTCTTCGTTAAAACGTCTGTATTTTTTACTGAAAAAGAGAACCGAGGATACTGTAGGTAATTTTCATTCTTCGATTCATAAAGCAAAAGGATTGGAGGCTGAATGTGTGTTAGTCGTAGCTAAGAACTTGAAAGAACTACAGAAATGGTTGGAAACAGTATTTGTTGAAAGGTGCAAAGACAAACAAGATACTTGTAGGATAGGATTCGTTGCTTTTACGAGGGCGAGACAGATTTTGTGTATAGCATGTAAACAACCCATAGGAGATGCGGTTAGAGAGAATCTTATAAAGTTGGGCGTAACCGCAGTAAATTGAATTTTTATTGAAAGAAATTCGAATTGCTAAAAGACTTGTCTGTCGTTTAATTTGTTTAGGATTAAGTCGAAAGAATGTGGGAACCAGTGTGCCCCAAATGATGGAGTCTCAATAGATCAAATCTCCGAATAGCTCATGATCATTACATAGAAGAGCTAATCGGTGTTACCTTGATTTGTACTTTCTAAGTGTGCTAAAGGTCAACCCTGCAAAACAATTATATGAAAGACTTGGGTTTGAGGTAGTTCAGGAAAAGGAAAAGTCGTATATAATGAGGTATAGCGTTTAACTACCTAATCAATATTGCCTGGACCCGACAAGGAGAAAACAAAAATATGTCCATACCAACTGGTAAGAGCCAGTATGCTTAAAGCATTCGTTAATGCCTTTAAAAAGGCTATAAATCTGGAAATGGAAGCCATGCAGCAACACATGGGTTCATTTATGGTACCGCTTGCCTATGAAAAGCAGTTACGAACAGAAAGGGACACGAACGAATTTATTTATTGCTACAGGATCATTCTCCATAATGATAAGCTTTCCACAGGAATGCAGTGCAGCCTGCGCATTTCAAAAAAAGAATATCCTGTAGAGATTATTGAGTTGAAAGATACAAGTGTTGTTCTTTCGTGCAGCAATAAGATCATTTCTCCTGACGGCGATCCTTCGGTACTGGTAATATATCCCTGGTTTATATATGAAAAACTAATATATTCCCTTGACCTGCTGACAAATGAAACCCCCGGCATTCCCCTCGCATTTAAAACATTCGGGAAAATACCTTCACATATTTCTGATGATCCGGAGTTTGATTTTAAAACCGGGTTAAATATTAGTCAAAACGCGGCTATCTCTAAGACACTCGGAAGTGAATTATCATTTATCTGGGGTCCGCCAGGTACGGGGAAGACATACACCCTTACTCATCTTTTATTTGAATTTATAAATAGAAACAAAAGGGTACTTGTCGTGTCGACAACCAACAATGCTGTTGACACAGTTATAAGTCAACTTAATGAGCTGGAAGAAATTCTTCCCCTGTTAATGGATGGACACATATTGAGGATTGGCAGAAATCATCCAGACTGCGAATTTACAAGTTTTCAATACATAATTCAAAAGTTAAATAAAATTAATCTAAAGAACCTGGAGAGTATCAATAATGATCTGCAAACCAGGGATTTTCTCCTGAATGATATAAATGAATATATCTCCTATATTGATAAGTTAAACGGGACAGAACAGCAGTTAAGCCTGTTCGGGTCTTCGGAAAACACTCGAAGGATTAATAAAAAAACCCTGCCTGCCGTGCATAAGGTCGATCCGGAATTCTATGATATGAAGTTGCCTCAACAGAAGAAAAGACTTCTTCAAATGAAAGCCCCGCTGGATAGAGAGCGCCAGGACTTAAAGAACCAGAGAACAAAAATAGAAGAATTAATTAATACAAACCCGCGAACGGCTGTTAAACATGCAAAAATTATCTTTTCTACAATGGCTGCCCTTTACACAGGAGACATTTTAAAAAATGAGGTCTTTGACTGTATAATTGTTGAAGAAGCAGGAATGGCAGTGCTCCCTTCTCTTTTCTACAGTATAACAATGGCAAGAGAGAAATCAGTTATTGTTGGTGACCCGATGCAGCTTCCACCAGTGGTTCAATCAAACAATCCATTTGTTAAAAAGGCAATGGGAAGGAGTATTTATCAGGTAGCGCTTGATGAGGCCTTTTCGTCTCCTTCAGTGCATCTCCTGGATACACAGTATAGAATGCATCCTGATATAGGTGATCTTATCAGTGACCTTTATTATCATGGAAAGCTGAAAAATGGCATAGAAGGGAGAGACAGGTCCTCTATTCTTTCATCCGGGCCTGAACCCGGAAAATCGTTAATTATTTTTGATTTAAAAGGTGAGTCTTTTTGTAAACGTCAGGGAGGTTCATATTCAAGAATAAATGAAAAGAGCGCAAAGGCTGTGATTAAATGTGTAAAACAGGTTGCCGGTGATCTGAACATTGGCATTATTACACCATATGCTGAACAATCAAGATACATAAATGATCTCCTCAAGGAAGAACGGTTGAACCATAGAATCCCAATAAAATGCAGCACAGTTCATAAATTTCAGGGAAATGAACGTGATGTTATAATAATTGATCTTACAGATGCAGAGCCTCTGGAGCCGGGCGTACTCGTGAAAGGATCTGACTCCGGAAACCTGTTGAATGTTGCGGTCTCAAGAAGCAGGGGAAAAGTAATTCTGATAGGTGAAATGGAATATTTCCGAAACAGGGCTAAAGGATCGCCGGTAGTGTCACTACTTGAGAGGATGTCTGAATAACCTGATAACGATTTATAAAAAGAAATTTGATATTTTGAAGTACATTCAACTATTCCACATCCCAACTCCACTTACAAGCAGCCCCATTGCACAAACTTAAAAACTTAAAAGCTTCACCTTTTATTTAAAATTTCAGAGTGAGTAATTTTTTCAGAGTTACTTTGTTTATTATGGACGCCTCGTCCCACAGTACAGCGCTCACAGTTGTCTAGTTGCAACCCCCCGCCGGGCACGGTGCAGGCACATACGTAGAATTGCCTCCGCCTATGATGGAATAAATCGAGGCATTTCGGCCTTTTGGAATCTCCTGATTGCAGTGACTGCCGCAGCTGGATGGGAAAGCATCCGTGTTAGACTTTTTCCTGAACAACCTGAAATCAGCGCGCTCATACGCCTGGTATGAGTTATGGAAGAAGTATCCATCAGGTGATAATGCGTACAGATAATCGGTTGTATATCCGCCCGGGTGCGTAATTCGCAGGAATGTGTTGTTGACTGTAAACCAGGTGCCGTTCGCGAGCATGGTCATTTGTCCCTGATTAACGGTGAACCGGAATTCATCAGCGTCTATGTCCTTTCTGTAGTGGTGCAGACCGCCGACGCTGCTGTTGTCCTGGAACCAGCACTGGCCCGGCCCGTCGATCAGCCTCGGGTCCTGTTTTTTAGCCCACCCAGGGATGTTCTTCATGTCGACCATTCTATAGTCATTCCCCGCCTGAGCGGCCAGTTCCGCGCCGCTCTTTAAGCCGGATATGATAGGTTTGCTGCCGCTCGCCGACTCCTTTTCTATCCTCCCGATGTAGCCGCCGCTGAAACCCGCGTCGGAAATAAGGGTCCCCTGTGTTTCATCGAGCCAGATATAGGCGAATTTTTTGATAGAACCTGAACTCGGAACAAACACTAAGGCGATGTTATTTGAAGTAAACCACTGACCGCTGGCGCCATTTAATACTGCAGTACCGTCCTCCCAGGCCCTGAGATCAAAATTGCCAATCTTTATAGCCCCCTCCTTCCAGTGTGCATTGCTGCCTGTGATCCACCGCGGGTCTCGGTAAGAATTCTCAGGTTCCTCAGGCGGGACCGGGGGTAGGAGTTTGCACGGCGGAACATAGTCCGGCGGGAACGCCATCTCATTCGAGACAGCCAGGCGCAACTGGGGGCCTATGCCGTCGATTGAACGGATGAGACGCCCTGTTATGTTGTCGACACTCCCCGAAATATCGCGCCTTGTTTTCTGGGTGTGTTTCCCGCTATTGGGCCCCACAGGGTCAGTCCCGCCAGTATGCGACAGTTGCCAGGAGTTGTATGCCCATTCTTCGCCGCTCATGGAGTTTTCCCCTATGTCTTCCAGACTGCTCCGGTAATTTTTTGCCGCGTACTCAAACTCAGCCTCTGTCATCATACGATACGCCTTGCCTGTCTGATGGCTTAACTCGCAGGCGAATCTCATGGCGTCATACCAGGTTATGCTGACCATGCCATCCAAACTCTCGCCCGTAACAGCCTCCCATAAAGCTGCTGTCACCTGTTTTTTTGCGATATGATAACTGCTGACTGTAACACCAGGCACCGGGGCGGTATCAGACGGACAACTATTTCCTTCGCATCCTAAAGTAAATGTACCACCCGGTATGTATATCATATCAAAAGAGACCCCGCCGACCTCTTCCGTGAAGTTCCCGGCAGGAAGAGGATTTACGATATCCGTATTTGAGATATTAATCCAGTAGCCATAACCGGGCTTGAGAGACTCGAGATCACTGAAACCGGGGTGTACAGGATCATAGACTTGCCAACGATTGTCTATATACCCCCAGACAGAGGAAAGTTTATTTTTTTCGTATTTGAATGAGGTCAGTGCCTCTATGACATTTGTTTCAGCGTTGATTTTAACGCCTATGAGGTTCCAGCCATCGTTTAAAGAAATATCAGTTGTCGAACCGAACCCATTTCCGGACAGGGTGCCTGGCACCTTCATATTAATCCAGTAACCAATTCCTGAAGACATTGTCTGTAAATCACTTAAACCCGGATTTGCAGGATCATAGACAAACCAGCGTCCTTCAACATAGGTCCAGACGGAATTAACACTACCTGTTATGGAATTGATAACCTGAGATATTTCAGTATTGTCGGGTTGTTGAGGCAGGGAGATCAGGTTCCACCCTTCATTCAGATTGACCTGATAATCTGCATGAACAAAAGGGGAATATACCAAGGCTTGAAAGAAAGTAAAAAAGACAAAAAATCGTTTCAGCAATCCTGTTATAGTCATAATATACCCCTATTAAACATAAATTAAACTGAGACAGTTGCCCGGGATAACTAACTCCATTATACGATAAAAAAACTATAATGCCACATCCTCTTCCTGCTAAAAAAAGGGCGGACTTAAAAGGGGAAAATCTCCGATTAGCTCAGGCGTAAAGGGTTATACCTTTATAGGATAGGGTATACAATCAATTTAAAGTGTAAGCTAAGCCGCATCACATGCTAAATTTCTCCCTGTCTCAGGATCAAAAAGATGTACACGATCCATATCAAAACAGAGGTTTATCTTTTCTCCTTCCCCTGCAGTTGTCCTTAAGTCCAGTTTTGCCTTTATATGCTGGCTTCCAATGGTTGCATCTATCTCTCTTTCAAAACCCAGGGGCTCAACAATATCTATCAGGGCATTTTCTATCCTTGAAAGAGATGCGCCCGGTTCTGCGTTATTTTCATCAATAAAAAAATCAGGCCTTATCCCAAGGTTGATTCTTTTTCCTGAATCAGGGACAAATATTTTTTCCACCCTGTTATTTACTGCTATCTTCTGCCCTTCCAGCTCTATAAACCCCGGATAAAGCCTGGCATCAAGGATATTCATTGCAGGGGCGCCAATGAAGGTTGCCACAAAGATGTTAACGGGTTTCAGGAAAATATCCATTGGGGTGCCCACCTGCTCTATGCGCCCATCTCTCATCACAACAACCCTGTCACCAAGGGTCATTGCCTCAACCTGATCATGTGTAACATACAAGCTTGTAGTCTTGTATTCCCTGTGTATTTTTCGTATCTCGGACCGCATCCTGTTTCTGAGCTTGGCGTCAAGGTTGCTCAACGGCTCATCAAACAGAAACAGGTTTGCATCCCTGACAATAACCCTTCCCATTGCAACACGCTGTCTCTGCCCGCCTGAAAGCTGTGATGGCCTCCGGTCCAGCAGATCTTCCAGCTCAAGCATCTTTGCAGCCTTTTTAAGCCGCTCTTCAATAATGTCCCTGGCCACCTTTGCCCTTTTAAGCCCGAAAATAATATTCTCCCTTACACTCTTATGGGGATAAAGTGCATAATTCTGAAACACCATTGCCATATTCCTGTGGTGCGGCTCCACCGTATTCACCACCCTCTCATCAATAAGCACCTCTCCTTTCGTAACCTCTTCAAGCCCTGCGATTAACCTCAGGATAGTGCTCTTCCCGCATCCTGATGGCCCCACAAGAACAACAAATTCGCCCTCTTTTATCTCAAGGGAGATGTCATGAAGCACCTCGGTCTCATCAAATCTTTTGTAAATTTCTTTGAGTTTTACTGTAGACATGGAATTCCTTTCATTAAGTGGCGCAAGGAAAGGCATTCCTTAGAACCTTGAGCCCTGTGCCCTGCACCCTGCGCCATTCTTTCATCATTCTTTCACCCCTCCCTCCACAAGGCCTCCTGTCAGGTGTCTCATGGCAAACATAAAGCATATTACAACAGGCAAAAGCGTAAGCATGGAGGCGGACATTATCCTGTCCCATATGGCATTCTTTGACACAAACAGTGACTGAAGGCCAAGGGGCAGCGTATGAAAATCCGGGAACTGCCTTAAAAAAACAGAGGCAAACAGGAACTCGTTCCAGGCGATTATAAAACAGTAGATAAAAACTGTTACCATCATGGGCACAGACAAGGGCAGTATAATGCGGTATATGGATTCTACCCTTGTACATCCATCCATGGCAGCGGCCTCTTCAAGGGAATATGGGATTGTCCTGAAATAATTCCCCAGCATGTAAAGAGAGACAGGCAGGGTCTGGATAACATATATCAGCAAAAGACTCACCACTGAGCCCCACACTGTAGAGGCAAGGGCTGTTTTTACTCCCATCTGATAAAGGGGCACAAGAAGCAGTACCCCGCCAACCATATAAACGAAAAGAACCCCCCTCTGGATCACCTTGCGGCCTTTATACCTTAAACGGCTTATAGAGTAGCCGCCGAAAAGAGCCAGGATCAGGGATATGGCAGCAGCCCCTGCTGAGAGAAGAAATGAGTTTATGAAATATCTTATAAATGGAAACAGATCACCTGTTGAACTGTATTTTTTAAGGATATTTTGTTTCTGCTCCTCCCCAAGCAGGGGATTTTCCAGAAGCCGTTTTATGCTCTCAGGTATCTCTACCTCCTTTGTGGCAGAAAAACCGAGCAGCTCCCTGTAGGCATCAATATTTATTTTCTGAGGTATTAGAGAAGGATTTCCCCAGTCATGCTGGTATTTGAGGGATGTTGAGAGTATCTGTATAAAGGGGAAAAGGCAGAAGATAAGCAGCAGGATAATCGCCCCTGTCAGCAGAACATTCTGTATCAATGATCTTCTTCCATGCATATCAGATCACCACTTTAAGACCTTTTTTACATAAAAAATGATAAGTGCGGTCAGTATAACAAACTGCGCAACTGATATCGCAGCCGCATATCCCTGGTCAATTACCCCGGTAAATGCTGTGTAATATGTGAAGACCGGTAAGGTCCTTACATTGGGGGCGAGCAGAAATACCTCTTCAAACTTGTTCAGGTTCCATATGAGTCTGAGTATAATGAGCGTGCCCAGAACAAAGTATAATTCAGGCAAAGTCACATGAAAAAACCTGGCAATCGGTCCGCACTCATCCATTGCAGCGGCCTCATATTGATCTTTGTTGATGGCTTGAAGTTTAGAGATTATCAGCAGGTATGAAATTGGGAAATTTTTCCATATACTGAAGATAATTACAATGCCAAGGGCGCTGCCGGGCTCGCCAATCGGGTTATGCCTGCCCCCTGCAAGGCCAAAGGTTTCTACCATCAGGTGATTATATATCCCGTTTACCGGATCAAAGAAAAACTGCCACCCGAAAACCACCGAAATGACAGGGGCGAAGTAAGGAAGAAGGATCACAGTCCTTGTTATGTTTCTGAAAGGGAATTTAATATTCATCATAAGTGCAACCGCAAGCCCAAGAACGGTTGTCCCGATTATTGATCCTGCGAGATAGATGATGGTTGTAACAAGCGAGCTGAAAAAACCTGATTCCCTTAACATCCTTTCATAGTTACCAAGCCCCACAAAAACATTCTCTTCTCCGAGCCTGACATTGAAAAAGCTCAGGTATATGTTGTAGAGGATGGGATACAATATAAGAATACCGATCACACCGATACTGGGGGCAATAAGCTTTAAGCCAAGCCGGGATTCCTTTTGGGTCAGGGATAATTGCAAAGGATAAATCCTTATCAAGGCTCAAGGCGCAAGGCCTAGGGCGCAGGGAAAATCAAAAAATATTTTTATGCCTTCCCTTTTGCCCTGTGCCTTGTATCTTAAGCCTTGAATTAATTAATATCTGGTCAATTTTTGTTTATAAATTTTATCTGCTCACTGAAAAAATTAATCTTTGATAACTTTCTTCATTTCTTCCTCCGCCCATTTAACCGCCTCTTCAGGGGACTTGCCCTCTATTGTTACTGAATAAATCATCTGAGGTATAATCATCTTTGAATATATCCTGCCTGCCTGGGGAAAGATCCTGCCATCTACTGAAGTAAAGCTTTCTATACTCTCAAGGCCCTCTATTATCTCCTCTATTTTTTCCCCGCCATATCTTTTGAAAACATGCCTGGGATCATTCAAATATTCGGGCATGGAGGCTATATCTTTAATAACAGGGATCATACCGCCTGGCGCCATGTGCAGAAAGGTGATATAGGCAAAGGGCTCATACATAAACTCCACCAGCCTTTTTACTGCATCCTTTTCCGCCCTGGATTTGCCTTTCATAAGGCAGAGGCCAACAATAGCCCCATACCCTGCCGGCTTTGTTCCCTTTATTATGGTTACAGCTCCTGTATTGTTTACCAGTTCAGGGTCAAAGGTGCCACCCTTCAGGTTTGAAAAATATTCACCGGAAAGTGATTCTGCCGCCTCTTTAGCAAGGGCAAGGTCATCCATGATATAGGTAGAGTAAAAAAACATCGCCATCCTGCCCTGAATATAATAATCCCTTGCCCTCCATGACTGAGGACCCGGCGGATTAAATCCGGCAAGCTCCCTGTAATATTTCAGGGTTTCAAGAGTCTCAGGAGAATCAAATACCAGTTCGCCATTCTCATTAAATTCCCTCGCTCTGTTTGACAATGCAAGATGTGTGAAACACTGTTCTGTATATACCTCTGACTTTGTTCCTATAAGTATACCATACTGGTTGTTTTCAGGTTTATGGAAGACCCTTGCTGCCCTTAAGATATTTTCCCACGTATCCGGTGGTTTCAACCCCTCTTTTTCAAACCAGTCCTTCCTGTACCATATCCCCTGAACCCACCCGTGATAGGGCAGGCCATAATACCTGCCTTTTTCAGGGGCGGAAAGCATTTTAAGCGCCCCTTTGTAAAAGCGTTTTTCACCGAGCTGTCTTACTATTTCCGAACTGAGAGGCACATCAAGTATCCCCTCCTCACCAAAGGCAATGATCAGTTCGCTTCCAGCCTCAATAATGTTTGGCAATGCGCCGGCTGCAGCGGCAGCAGCTATCTGGGAAGGCAGGTCATTTTCATCAACAGGGATCAGTTTAACATTTATGCCAGGGTTTAATGCCTGAAATGTATCTATCAGAAGCTGAATAATTTTTACACGGTCAGACTGTGTCTCGGTTATCCAGAATTCAATTGCAGCGGCCTTAACTGGATTTGCAGAAAAACTAAAGATGAGAAAAGATATAATACCGTATAGTAATTTTTGCATCATACTCCCTTAAGGTTTTTGTATGCAGTTACGCGAAAGTATAGATTCTTTGAGCTGTTGAGTCAAGGCCGGTTATGCTGAAAACCAGAGTATCTGCCACAATAAGTACATGAGAACAGATTAATCCTGTATAATATCGGTACATCACCTAAGCGTTGACACCCTGTGTTAATGTTTCTATACTTCAAAAAATGTAAACAGGTTTTCTGTCTATTATTACCAGATTTAATTTATTATTTATTTATATTGCTCCAAACCAGCAGGAGGAAAGTTATGCGTCTTTTTTTAATCTACTTGATTACCGGACTAATATTTACAGGGTTTGCCGGATGCGAGAACCATTCATCCCCGGATGACAAAATAAATTCATCAGTATGTGACAGGACCTGCCTTGAGGAGTTTGTAAACAAGTACCTTGAGGCCATGATAGCAAATGATCCGGGTAAGGCCCCCTTTTCTAAAACCGCACGGTATACAGAAAATGCGGATGAGATGCCTCTCTCATCCATTTCAATGGGTCTATGGACAACAGCAGCAGCTCTGACAGACTATAAGTTCTATATTTCAGACGTTGATGCGGGGCAGGTAGCATTTGTAGGGCTTGTAAAGACAAAGGGTAAAGATATGCCATCCCTTCTTTCCATGCGCCTAAGAATAGAAAACAGGGAGATCACAGAGGCTGAGGCCATTGTTGTTGATTCATTAACAGGAGGCGTCGGAGGGGCAATGGCTGTTCCTCCGATTGCGTTCTCTCAGGTGCTCCCGTCTGAAGATCGTGTATCACGTGAAGAGCTTGTAAGGATATCAGACCTCTATTTTGATTCTATTGAACTCAGCAACAGCCGGATTGTGCCCTGGCATGATGAATGTTACCGCCTTGAAAATGGAATGTGGACTGCAGGAACAAATTTACCGCCTGAAATGGCGACCCATGTAAAAGAAACACCTGCTCCGCAATTCACGCCAACAGGTGAAACCTCTATTGCCTTTGCAAGGGGTGTATGTTCAGAGGCGATTGATTCAGGGGTCTTTGCACTCATAGAAAGCATAACACCCAGAAGGACACCTGTTATTGATGTGGAAAAGGGTGTAACCTGGGGCGTATATATGTTCAACCATCCCGGTGTTGAGACTATCACCATGCCGGATGGTTCAACCCAGCCCGCAGCATATTTCAGGGGAGAGCCAAACTCTATGCCCATGTCCGAACTCTTCAAGATCAAGGGAGGCAAGATCCGTGACATCATGGCAATAGGAGTCATCAAAAAATACAAAAGCGGGAGCGGCTGGGATTAAAGATTTTTTTTAAACCAGATCTAATGGTGCGGCAGTAGCAGAGGATATCAAAATACCTGAATAAAACATACCTTCACCATTTTTAGGGAGGTCTGTATTCATATCTACCAGCTTATATTTGTATGATGAGCCAGGATTGCAGATGCCTTCGCCACAGCAAAGGAGACCCGGCCCAGGGGGCGCAGTCCATCGGTTCTGGTACCATTGAGAGGGCTCTACCCCCTGATAGTCGGTCAGGGCTACATACCTCCGAGCCTTGGAAGTATTGCAGAGGCAAAACTCAGGATAAAAAAGAATCCGCACATATCAGTAATTGTTGTAAGCAAAGGGCTGGAAACAAGTGCAGGATCAAGTTTTAATCTTCTGAGGAAGAGAGGAAGTATGCCACCTATGGCAACGGAGACCAGTGTGTTTGCGGCAAGTGCGCCACCTACTACAAATCCGAGCCAGATGTTTTTTTTCCATAAAAAGGCGATTCCTCCAAGAAGCAGGCCCAGCATCAGACCATTAATAATACCCAACCTGGCCTCTTTAGCCAGTACCCAGAACAATTCACCAGGACGTACCAGACCAAGGGAAAGCTCACGCATTGAAACCGCAACAGCCTGATTTCCTGAACAGCCGCTCATATCGCTTACTATAGGCAAAAAAACAGCAAGGGTGATGACCATGGCAAGGGTATCCTGATATAGAGCGATCACGGTTGCCGCAATGATATTCAAGATTATGTTTATACTCAACCACGAAAGACGGCGCCCTGCTCGTGACAGAAGAGACATGGTCCTGAACTCCTCACCGCCAATGATACCGCTGAGTCTGAGGAAGGCTTTAGTCTTTACTCTATTAACCGCCTCTTCAACGGCAGTAGGCAGAACCACCCCTACAAGTATCTGGTCATTGTTAACAACCGGCACACCAAGGAGATGATGTTCTTCAAAAAATTCCTGAAGATCTTTGACTGTTGCCATTCCGGGTACACTGAGAGGGAAAGAGATCATTGACTGGCTGAGTAATGTATCCTTTTTTAAAAAGAGCAGGTCATGTATACGAAGTACCCCTTTCAGTCTGTTTCCCTGATCAACAACATATATATACTGTACATGATAGTCGATATATTCATCCCTGTTGGCCCGCAGGTCATCAAGAACATCATTTATTTTGTTATCAAGGTTATATGCAAGAAACTCGGAAATCATAAGCCCTCCGGCGCAGTCCGGGGGATATTCCAGCATCATCCTTGCTTCGTCAGCGTCTTCTCGATCCATTTTTTCCAGGATCGCATGGCTGGACTCCTCATCCATTTCTCCAAGCACATCAGCAAGATGATCACTTGTCAATTCTTCCATGATGGCTGCGGCCCGGTCAGAAGGCATATCCTCAACAAGGTCTGCGGCCTGGATTTCTGGAATATCCTCAATTACATCGGCTGCGTCCGATGGGCTAAGCAGGCTCAAAAGACGATGCTGCTCTTCTGTAGTTAGCCGCGAGATAACCCTGGCTGTTTCTGATGGACTGAGGGAATTGATAAAAGCTGTCAACTCATGACGATTTTCATTGTCAACAAGTTCTTTAAGTCTATCTTTTGTGAATTTTATTTCACTCATGAATAGCCTCGTTTATTTAAGCTGTTAATAAAGACCATAGTTTTATACTGAAGAATCGTGTTTTTTTGATATCAGCTTTAAACGTTCAAAGTCAATATGAAACAAAACATAATGCAGCCCGGTAAAATGGCAAAATATTGAACCCTGTTTTACTTTTAAAAATAGGTATCAATCAAAATTTGATTTATCCTGTTTTTCAGGTATATTCATAAAATTAAAACTTAATTATTATCATGAATGAGATTTTTTACTTAAAAGGGAAAAACCTCCCTATCAAAAGAGCGGATTTTCCGGGGCTACTGATAGCTGGGCCAATTCTCTGAACATTTTAATGTAAAAATTATGAAAATAAAAAACTCTAATAAACTCGGTACATTCGGCGGGGTATTTACACCATCCGTTCTGACCATCCTGGGCGTAATAATGTTCATGCGCGCCGGCTATGTAATAGGCGAGGCAGGTATAATACATGCACTTTTTATTCTGCTAATCGCTAAATCCATCACGACCCTCACAAGCCTCTCCATTTCGGCTGTATCCACAAACACCCCTGTTTCCGGAGGGGGGGCATATTTTCTTATCTCCCGCGCGCTCGGCCCTGAGTTCGGCGGGGCAATCGGCATTGCCCTTTTTCTTGCACAGGCAGTATCTGTGCCATTTTATATCTTAGGTTTTACAGAGGCCCTTGTCCGCGCATTCCCAGGCGCTACTCCCTATTTCCTGAGCATAGCAATGTTCACCACAGCAGCATTGTTCCTCGTTTCATTGACCGGCGCAAAGATAGCCATAAAAACACAGTATCTGATCATGGCAATACTGGGGCTTTCGATAATTGTCTTTATGGGCGGGTCACTGTCAAATTTCAACTACAGCATATTTTCAGCAAACATGCGATCAAATTACACTTCCGGCGACATATCCTTCTGGGTAATGTTTGCGCTGTACTTTCCGGCTGCTACCGGCATCATGGCAGGTGTCAACATGTCAGGAGACCTTAAGAATCCTGGCAAATCCATCCCGGCAGGCACCTTTGCGGCTGTATTTACCGGGCTTTTAATATATGGCCTTCAGATCCTGATCATCGGAGGCGCACAGACACGTACGCAATTACTTAATTCATCCTTTGAAACCATGGGCGATCAGGCTCTTTTCAGTTTCGGATTTCTGGTTACAGCAGGAGTATTTGCTGCAACGCTTTCAAGCGGACTTGGCTCATTCCTTGGCGCGCCAAGGATTCTTCAGGCAGTAGCAAGGGACAATGTTGTCCCTCTTACAGGTATTTTCCGCAAGGGTTCTAAAAAGGGTGATGAACCCCATCGTTCCCTGGTTTTTACTCTTGTTATAGCACTTATTATTATTTACTGGGCCGGGGGCAATTCAGAGGGAAGCGCATTTAATGTTATCGCCTCTATTGTTACCATGTTTTTTCTGTACACATACGGGATGATAAATATCGCGGCCTTTGTTGAATCCTTTGCTGGCAATCCATCCTTCAGGCCAAGATTTAAGTACTACCACTGGCTTCCTGCCATCACAGGAGGGGCAGGATGTATCATTACCGCCTTCCTCATTGATCCATGGGCAGCGGCCGCTGCGGCAGTCATAATAATTGTTTTTTATTTTTTTCTGAAAAGACGCGTACTCAGGGTGAATTTTGGTGATGCAAGGTGGGGCTTTGTATATTCAAGGCTCAGGAGTAACCTGCTTAAACTGGCAAAAACCGCTATTAATCCAAAAAACTGGAGACCCTCAATACTTGTTTTAACCGGTGAACCGGAAGAACATCATACGAAAATCATGTATGCCCTGTGGATTGGGTCTGAACGGGGGCTTGTTACGCTTGTACGTATTTTAACAGGAGACATTCTGGAACTTGCCAAACATCGCCAGATTGCCAAAGACCAGTTGAACAGGTTCATAGTTGATAATGACTTTGAGGCCCTCTCTAACGTTGTAATATTAAAAAACCTTGATGAAGGACTTTCTGCCATTATACAAGGGCATTCAATAGGCCCGCTTCAACCAAATGTCGTATTTATGGGGTGGGCTTCAGATAAAGAACGTTCTGTCCCTTTTGTAAGGCATCTTATTTCAGCTCACTCTCTTGGGATGAGCCTTGTCCTGGTAAGGGACAACGGTCTCCCGGATAAAGAGGTGACCGGAAGGATTGATATCTGGTGGAGGGGCAAGAAGAACGGTTCATTGATGGTAATTATTTCCCATCTCTTAATCCTTAACAACGAATGGTCAAATATAAAAATCCGTTTGTTGAGGGTGATACAGAATGAAGAAGGGAGGGAACCCGCTGCCCGGTCTCTAAATGAAATGGTTGATGCGGCGCGAATAGAGGCGGAGGTACATATTATTGTCTCGGAATCACCCTTTGCAGATGTATTGCACCGGCATTCTTCAGATGCCTCTGTCGTTTTTCTGGGGTTCATTATGCCCGAAGAGAAAGAGGCTGTCGAGTTCCAGTCCAGGTATGAGAAAATGCTGTCAGGTCTTCCGACAACCCTTCTTTTTTGCTCTTCAGGTGAAGCAGACTTAATGGCATAGAAAATTTAAAAGAACTTTTGAGGAAAAAAAATATAAACATAAACAAATCTGTTTAAGGAGGCAGCTATGAGATTCATAATTATTGGTGGTGACGCAGCAGGGATGAGCGCGGCAAGCCGGGCAAAAAGAAATATGCCTGAAATGGATGTCACAGTGCTTGAACAGACAATGGATATATCCTACAGTGCATGTAGCATGCCATACAATATTGCAGACCCTGTCAGGGACATGGATGACCTGGTGGTGAGAAAGGCGGAGGCATTCATCAGTAAACAGGGCATTGATCTGAGGACAGGGCACAGGGTAACCTCAATTGATCCGGTAAAAAGGAATGTCTCCTGTACCGATTCATATGGCAAAGAGATGACCCTTCCCTATGACAGACTGCTTATCGCAACAGGCGCATCCCCCATCATCCCTGATATCCCTGGAACAGACCTTCCCGGTCTCTTTACACTTAAAAATCTTGGGGATGGCAGAAAGATCAAGCAGTTCATTCGTGACCGCAATGTTAAAAGGGCGGTTATTATCGGTATGGGGTATATTGCCCTTGAGATGTGCGAGGCACTTAATAAAAATCATATTGATGTTGAGATGGTTAAGCCCAGGCCAGGCTTTATATCATGGATGAGTGATGAGCTCTCTGACATGGTTAGAGCGGAGGTTGAAAAGAACGGGGTCAAGCTCCATGCAGGGCATGAAATAGAGGAGATAAAGGGGTCTCAGCGCGGGCTTATGGTCAGGTGCAGTGATATGGCCATTAGCTGTGACATGGTGATCTGTGCAACAGGGGTAACCCCAAATAGCGGTCTTGCGGAAAGGACCGGGTTAACGCTGGGGGTAAAAAAATCGATCGCTGTTAACAAAAAGCTTTTAACCTCTGATGAAAACATCTATGCGGCAGGGGACTGCGCTGACAGTTATCATGTTGTTACAGGTGAAAAGAGCTATATTCCTCTTGCCCTCAGGGCAAACAGGGCAGGCTGGGCAGTGGCCGACAATGTAACAGGAGGTAGCGCAGAGCTTGAGGGTGTTGTGGGTACAGCGGTCTTCAGGGTCTTTGAAATGCAGGTTGCACGGACAGGCCTTGATATTAAAGAATCCAAAAAGGCGGGGTTTGACCCGGTTGATGTGGTGATTACAAGTCCGAGCCGGGCACACGCATACCCTGGCAGTGCGGAGATAAAGGTTCACATGACAGGCGATAAAAAGAGCGGAAGGCTACTTGGAGTACAGATGGTTGGAACGGATGGCGTTGCTCACAGGATAAACGCCCCCGCAGTGGCCCTTCACAGGAGGATGACCGTGGAGGGAGCTGAGCCAGTGCGACCTTGCCTATGCGCCGCCATTCAGCCCTGTGTGGGACCCGGTCTTGATTGCCGCCCTCCAGTTGATGAAAAGGTTATGATGATGGGTGTTTTGTTACCTGTCTTCCTCTTCAATCTCCATGATATCGCCCGGTGTGCAGTCAAGCGCCTCACAAAGGGCGATAAGGGTAGAGAAGCGAATGGCCTTTGCCTTGCCGCACTTGAGTATGGAGAGGTTTGAGAGTGTTATGCCCACCCTCTCTGCCAGCTCGGAAAGTGTCATCCTGCGTTTAACCAGCAGCAGGTCCAGATTAACCCTTATTGTTTTTGCCATTATATTGTAAGCCTCTGCTCTTCATGCATTTTAACGGCCTCATTGACAACACCCGCCAGCACCAACAGGGCAATGCCTATAAATATCGCTACCAGATCGAAATTAATGGGGGGTGTGAATTCTATCACCGGTGAACTATTGATAGATACACTTTTTAGCACAATGTCCAGACCAAAATATTTTAATGGGGGATAAACCACATTCCAGGTGATAACTGCAATGGCTATCTTCTTCAATCCGTTCACATTTAATGAGTGAAAGGCATCACCATTACAGATAAAAACAAAAATATTACGAAGCTGTAGCAATACATAGCACCAGATAATTGCATTACCTAAAAAGGCTAACAGCCATAGTTGCCAGGTAAAAAGGTTTTGCGGAATGATATTTATCGTTGCGGCCCCGTTTATCATCTGTTCCTTTAATCCTGAGATATCCATAGAATGCAATGCTGATAAATCAAGTATAAATCGGGAATCAATAAAAATATCTAAACCAAAAAAAGAGGGGTCTAATAAATGAGCTATAGTTGTTGCAAAGAACAATGGTATTAATATTATGATCCACATAAGATAAAGATCATGAAAAAGATCAAGAATGCGTCTTACTGTATTTGCCAGGCGATAGGTTGTCCTTTTATTGTTGGCACTTGAAACAATGGGCCTGTATCTGGGTATATAGTAACGTCTGACAAACCATAACATTGAGAATCCATAAGCCGGTAAACCAACAATAATTGCAAGGGCAAAAATAATTATCATCAGCTTTTCCATAAATACCTCCTTTTACTAATGCACTTCATTTCCATAGTTTAGTGTCAGCTGGTTTCTATCATTTTAGAACGGTGGATTACGCTCCACTATGTAGAGACATGCCTTGTCTCTGCACAAATGTCGGCCAGAAATAAATCCTGACCCTACAAAAACAATCATATCGTCAGCCTCTGCTCTTCATGTATTTTAACCGCCTCATTGATAACACCCGCCAGCACCAGCAGGGCAACACCAAGAAATAGATATTCAATACCCACATAAAAATAGGGGGTTATTTTTAATGCCTCTGTACTGGCAGTAATATTTTTCAGTAAAACCCCATAACCATAATACTGCACAAAGGGAGAAAGGCTGTTCCAGATAATTATTACAATACCCATTTTTTTTAAACTGCCGGTAATCACGCCTGTAAATGCATCACCATTGCAAATAGAGGTAAAAATATTGCGGAATTCAAGAAGTATATAACAGCCAAGGAGGTTCTTTAACCAGTCAAGCAATTGATATGTATGCCAGTAAATTATTTTTTGAGGGATAATACCCATACTCACTTTACCCCGGAGTGTCTGATCTTCGAGGCCAGTAATTTTAAAAGCTGATTGCATTGAGAGATCAAGTCTAAAAAAGGTATGGATATCAAAACTCATTATACTATTGGTTAAAAATGAAGGGTCGAATAAATGCCGTGTAGCAGGATAAACATAAAAAGCGAATGGCCATATAATGGCAGTAAATACTGACGATACAAGAACTACGCTTAAAATGATCCTTAAAACATTTGCGAGTCTGTTGGGTCTCTTTTTCCCCCCGATGTTTGAAACTCCAGGTATGTACTTGATAGAATAACGCCTGATGATCCATATTAAAAAGAGAGCATAAATCACGCCTAAAACAAATGTCAGAAACCCGGCCATAACAATCTCCTTTCACAGGGAAATTTTAAAAACCTTTTGAATCTTGAATGCTGTATGTGATGCGCTAAAAAAGCAATTTCTGGCAAGTCAATGAGGGCAATTTATTAAAATGCAGATTGATTGTCAATATATATTTATCGTTTATCGATAAATATTTTGTTTTAAACAATATATCTATATTGATCGCAGAGATCACACAGAAGGGGATGAAAAAAGAAATAGGCTGGAGGTTGCATGTAGCTGAAGCAAACCATTGTTTAGAAAGGGTGATGCTATTATATAAAAAAGCTGCGGGGTGAATGCCAGGCATTCACCCCGCTGATGCTAAAAAATGGGAGGGTTGGGGGAAAAACTTTTCTTATTTCTTTTTAACTTTTGCTCTTGTGGTTAACCATCTTCCATGCACCGGCTATAAGCTCTACCAGGGTTGTCCTTTAACTCTTTTTACCTCCTCTCTCTAATTGGTAGCGCCTCCTGATTATGTCAGTCAGCACAGGAAAACAATCTGGTCTTAAATAAATGCAAGGGGGGTGCCACAGGTTTCTTGGATATGCTCAGGCCAGGGATAATAATTAAAAAAAGAGAGTTATCTAATCCGGTTCTTTCTATTGTAGATTGTGGATGCAGATATTTGCTTTTAAATTCAATATGCTATCCATGTCAGAGGAAAATAGGGTTATATGACACAATCAGAATTGTTATTTCAATTGGGGAAAATCGCATGCGCTGTTGATAAATTTATTAATGACCTGTGAATGGTTTTTAATACATATGGGTGTAATGAAAAACAGGCAGCTATACGCTTAGCCAGTGATCTCCACAGAGGGGTATGGCTGTTAATCCTCTTTCTTGAACAGGGCAGGGTCAACTGCATGCTTTTTTAAAAGGGCATAGATATCTCCCCTGTACTTGCCAGCCATCTTTGCTGCCCTGCTTACATTTCCCTCGGCAAGGGATAGTATGCCAGCGATATAATTTTTTTCAAACTGCTCCTTTGCCTCCCTGAAAGGCTTAAGCTCGCCTGTCTCTACTGCGGTTTCTCCCGTGTTTGTCTGAAGGATAAGGTCATCCTCTATTACATCCTTTACGCACATGGCAACCGCATACTCAATAACATTTTCAAGTTCACGCACATTGCCGGGCCAGGGATATGCCATTAGCTTCTGCATGGCAGTGGATGATAACCTCTTTTTATCCTTTTTCATCTTCTCACTGAATGCATCAAGAAAATGATCAACCAGAAGCGGGATATCCTCCCTCCGATCTCTCAGTGGAGGCAGATTAATCGGGATGACATAGATGCGGTAAAAAAGGTCTTTACGAAACCTGTTATTTTTAACCTCCTCCTCCAGGTTTTTGTTTGTGGCGGTTATAATCCTCGTATCAACCGATATGGGCGCCTCTTTACCTAATGGAAAGAAACGTCTCTCCTGTAGAACACGCAGGAGCTTGACCTGCATGGATTCTGGCATCTCAGAGACCTCATCAAGAAATAGTGTGCCTTTATCTGCCTGTGCAAAATAACCCTTTCTTGCCCTGATCGCACCCGTGAAGGCCCCCTTTTCATGGCCGAACATCTCCCCTTCAAGAAGCCCTTCTGGTATGGCCGCACAATTGACAGCCACAAATGTATTATCTTTTCTGGCGCTTAAAAGATGAAGGGATTTAGCGATAAGCTCTTTTCCTGTGCCGCTCTCACCGCAGATACAAACATTGGAGTCTGTCTCAGCTGCCCTTGCAACCTGCTCCATGACCTCATGCATCCTTTTGCTTTTACCGATGATATTTTCTATCCCATAACGCTCTTCCACAAGGGACTTCAGCCTGCGCACCTCCCTTGAAAGACTGCTTTTTTCAAGGCCGTTTTTTATCTGAAGTAGCAGTTCCCTCCTGTTGAAGGGTTTTGTAAGAAAGCTGTAAGCGCCAAGCTTCATCGCCTCTACAGCGGTATCAATGGTTCCGTGGGCAGTAAGGATTATGACAGGCATCTCCGGGCTCACCTGATGGAGCCTCTTCATAAGCTCAATACCACTTTCATCATCGCCAAGCCTGAGATCCACAAGGGCAAGGTCAAATAGCGTATCCTTTACATGGTTAAAGGCCTCCCCTGCACTGGTTGCGGCGGTAACATTATAGCCCTCCGTCTCAAGCCTTAAGCTTAAGACCTCAAGCATGTTTTTATCATCGTCAACTATAAGTATCCTGTCATCAGACATAGCTTTTCACCTTCTGTTATTCCGGCGCTTCCTGCCTCTTTTTTTCTTCAATACCAATATCTATTTCCTTTAAGGCCCTGATCTGTTCCTCATATACCCTGTTCTTTTTTTCAAGGTCATTGATCTGTTCCTGGAAGGCACTGTTTTTTTCCAAAAGCGCCTTTATCCTCTCCTCATTTTCTGTTATCCTTTTCAGGGCGTCAATCCAGGCAAGGGATTCTCTTATGAGCGGGCTCTCCGGGAAGTCCCTTACAAGCCATTTAAAATATCCGGCTGCCCTTGAACTGTCTCTTTTAGGGTTATCAGGATATGCAAATAGAATGCCCATTTCAAACAAGGCCCTGTCCCCTGGCGACTTTTTGGGGTACCTCTTAAAAATTTCATTGTACTCCTTTAGCGCTCCGCTATAATCCCCATTCTTTATCATCTCACGTGCAGGCTCCATAGGGCCGGCCTCAACATGTATCTTATCCTTTGCCAGATTTTCAGTGATAGCGCCTGTCAGTTTTTTGCTAATAACACAGCCCTGGGCCATCACCAGTATCACAAGGAGAGAGGCACAGTAAAAAAGAAGGTGCTTCCTGTTTTTCCATTGCTTTCTACCCATATTTCTCCTCCATGGGCATTAATGATCTGTCTTGAAATATAAAGACCAAGCCCTGTACCCTTTTCATGTAATTTCCTGTATTTGTCAAATATCTCATGTATGTGTTTCTCCGGTATACCTGGGCCTGTATCGGAAATAGAGACCTCAATAACTCGCCTTTTTTCATTTCTCCCTGCATTGCTTAACACCGCTTCTCTTTCGATTATCTTTACAGAGACCCTCCCTTTTTCAGTGGTGAATTTAAGTGCATTACCAAGAAGGTTGTCAAGCACCAGCCCTATCTTTTCAGGGTCAATAAATGCATTAGATACAATATTTCCGGTGTTATATTCCAGCGTAATATTTTTTCTCTGGGCAATCGGCTGTACCTTTGACAGGCATATCGCTATCAGGTGCGTAAGGCTGTATTTCTCCATATGATATTCTGCTATCCCTGCCTCCATCCTGGAGAGATTAAGCACCCTGTTCACCGATGTTATAAGCCTCTCGCACTCCTCCTCAATTATAGAAAGGAGCTTCTGCTGTTTTTCCGCCGGCCTGTTTTCAAGGGACTCTATATAAAGGCCTATGGCCTCCCTGATAACTGCAAGGGGGGTCCTGAACTCATGAGAGACCCCGGCAATAAAATCTGCCTTGAGCTCATCGACCTCCTTTAATCTGTCACACATATTATTAAAGGCCCCTGCGAGTTCATTTATCTCGGGCGGAGATGTTATCTCAAGATGTTTTTCAAATCTGCCCCGTGTGATCTCCTTGATCCCCCTGATAAGCAGGCGGACAGGCCGGTGAATTGTCCGTGAGATAAAAAAGGCAATCAGGACAGCCATGATTAACGATGACACCGACATGATCATGATGACCCTGAGGGCCTCCTGGCCAACCTCCCCTGACATCCTGATCCTGTTATCAGTCGCCTTTTCAGTTGCCTCTCTAAGTACATTCAGATGCCCGATGGCCTCATCAACCAGTGCCTGTTTCTCCTCTTCAAAACCCCTATTATTATAGCCTGCCTTGTCTCTTACAAGTTCTGCCTCTTCTTCTACCTTCATTGAATACTTTTCGCAGGCATCTCTCAATAATAATGCCCTATCGTGATTTCCTGCAGCGTCCAGGAGACTCTTTATCTGATCAAGATCGCGCTGAAAGGATTTTTCGGTCTCATGAAACTGGTCTAAAAAATCCTTATCCTCTGAGATAACATACTTTCTTTCGAATTTTCTTAAGGTGTAGAGGCCATCTCTAAGGCGGTCAGCACACCTTAAGGTCTCGCTGTCAACAGCACTGATGGAACGTATGGCCTGGTTCAACTCCCTGAATTTCAGGACCGAATATGCAGAAAGGGCCACCACCACCAGGAGGATCAGAAAAAAGCCCGCTATCAATCTTTTAAAAATAGTAAGTTTCATATTTCATTCGGGAGAGAGGATTTTGACTCTTTTCACCTGTTACCTGTTTATGGAGGCACGGCCAAAACCCTTTGAAAACTCAATTAAATCCTGTACCTTTTATTTTGTGGGCAGTTATATATCATAGTTTACAGGCAGTCAACAACCGCCTGCGGCAGCAAAGTCTATGCTGGATGCCGGGACATGTAAAAAAATATTATCATATTATTCAAGAATAGCCTTTTAGTGTCCGATATTAAACTTGGAGTTTCCGTGATTTCTATCAAAAATCCGGGGTAACGATAAGACAATATTATTAAATAAAGGGCAAACCATTCGAAAGGATGGGACGCAAAGCCTCCGGTCTACATCTGTGAATCAGATATGAAAGCGGGGTTGCAGTGTAAACCGGGCCCGTTTTCCATAAAGGATACGGGTTTTTTAGTTATAGGATTAGCCATTAATGGAAAGATCAGGAATAAAAGACCTTCATATAAAAAACAGGAAAATTCTAAGGGGCGCTCTTGTCCTCTTTTTCATAATAATTCTTATTTATCTGATAAAAGACAATACAGGGTTTGATAATGTAAAAATGGTTACCTTTGAAAAAAGGGCCAAAAATGAAAACCCCAACCCCTTGAGAAGAAACAAGGTCGTTATTACATCTATCCACATGGGGGCAGGACACAATGATTCACTGGGCCTTGTACTGGCAAGCCCCTATTCAAATACAGAGCAGGAATCACAATTGTATAAATATTCCTCTCAGATAAAAAATGACTTTCTATTGACTGTCAATGAAGAGAAGTTGAAGGAGTGGATAAAAAAGAGGGATTTTGATGACATAAAGGCCACATTTCGAAAGATAGTCAATCAATACCTTGATGAGCCAGTGCCTGAAGTGTATATAAGCAGTTACTTTTATGAATAAACAGAGGCCTTATCTGCCACTCTTGAATATTAAGTACCCATAAACAGCCCCCCGATTGAATACTTAATACCCAATCCCAAGATAAAATCCTGATTTATCAGCAGGATAATTGATCAATATTTAGATTGTATTAGTTAATATGGTCTTGTTTTAAATGGCAAAACCCTTGCAGAGATGTATGGATATAATATCCGGATGTATACAGAGGATATGTAGCTGCTAACAGAGATTTTACAAGGAGGCGACCCATGACCAGTTTAAAGTTGAATAATGCAGTTAATCGGAATCCAAAGGGCCATATAGATCAGATACTCAAGGAGTTTGAAAAGGGCTGTGATGAGGCAATTATGAGGAGAGAAGGAAAGCGCTTGATCCTTGAACCAAAAAAGAGATCAGAGGCAGCAAATAACAGGCCTGTGAGTCGCGGCCTGACTTTTTTACCCCTCGGTGATATCAGGATATGATTAAGGGTACCCATATCCTGATTAGTTGAGACGGGGTACCCTGAAGATGTTTTTCCTCAGTTAATAAAAACATCCTCTGAAAACCTGTGTTTTAGATATTATCCCCTTATTCACAGAGTTTTCCCTCCACGAATCAGCCCCGGTATACAGCAGCCAATCACTGTGTGCCGGGGCTGATTCTTTTTTCACCCGGCATCTCTTCAACCCTAATAATATCAATTTGTTATTGATATTTTTAGAAGTTTGTAATAAAGCTCATATCTACCTGAGATAGTTCAGGAGTAGTCTGCCATAGAAATGGCAGGCATTGAAAAATAAATCATTAAAATGGAGTATTTCCTATGGATTTTAAATTAAGTGAAGAACATCAGATGATAAAAGATATGTGCAGGAAGTTTGCTGATCAGGTATTAAAACCAAAGGCAACAGAATACAACAAACAGCATAAATTCCCGGCAAAGGCGATCCAGCAGCTCGGGGAGATGGGAATAATGGGGGTTGTATACCCTGAGGAGTATAACGGCGCTGGTATGGACTACATCTCCTATGCAATAGCAGTGGAAGAGCTTTCACGGGGTGGCGCCTCAACAGGTGTTACTGTATCTGCCCACAATTCACTCTGCCTCTCACCTATCTATTATTTCGGTACAGAAGAACAGAAGAAAAAATATCTGCCCAAGTTATGTTCAGGCGAACACATTGGCTGCTTCGGCATAACAGAACCGGGCGCAGGCTCAGATGCATCAGGTACTGCAACCAGGGCTGAACGCAAAAACGGCAAGTGGGTACTTAATGGCACAAAAAGCTTTATAACAAACGGCGGGGTAGCCAGCGTGGCAGTTGTAATGGCAAAGACCTCCAAGGATGCAGGACATAAGGGTTTATCCATGTTTATCGTTGAAAAGGGGACACCCGGTTTTTCTGTAGGCAAGATCGAAGACAAGATGGGCATACTTTCTTCTTCCACAACCGAGCTTGTTTTTGAAGACTGCGAAATACCTGAAGAAAATCTTCTGGGGAAAGAGGGCCAGGGTTTTAAAATAGCCATGCATACCCTTGACGGCGGCCGCGTTGGTATCGCTGCCCAGGCAGTGGGTATCAGCCAGGCAGCAATGGAAGAGGCCATTGCCTATGCAAAGATCAGGAAACAGTTTGATAAATCCATATCAGAATTTCAGGCCATACAGTGGATGATCGCGGACATGGCAACTGATATAGAGGCGGCAAGGCTTCTTACCTATCAGGCTGCGGATATGATGAACAGCGGTGACAGGCAGAAATACTCCAAATATTGCGCAATAGCAAAGCTCTTTGCCTCAGAGGCTTCTCACCGTGTTACCCATAAGGCATTGCAGATCTTTGGCGGTTATGGTTACACAACTGAGTATCCCATGGAGAGATATTGCCGTGATGCAAGAATAACAGAGATTTATGAAGGCACATCAGAGATCATGAGGCTCGTTATATCAGCAAATATGCTTAAATAATAATAACTATACAAGGAAGGTCTGTAAAATGAAAAACAAGGTTATTAATATAACTGAGGCAGTTGATAGGATACCTGACGGTGCGAGCATCATGATAGCAGGTTTTCTTGGTAACGGTACGCCTCACAACATTATTGACGCTATTCTGGCAAAGGGCATAAAAAACCTGACCATTATCGCAAATGATACCGGCATTACAGGTATTGGCATATCAAAACTGATTGCCGCAAAGGTTGTGAAAAAGGTTATGACTTCACACATCGGCACAAACCCTGAGACCGGCAAACAGATGATGGCTGGCACATTAGAGGTGGAGCTTGTTCCCCAGGGAACCCTTGCTGAAAGGATACGCTCTGCCGGGGCTGGCCTTGGAGGAGTTCTTACTCCTACCGGGGTTGGTACGGATGTGGCACATGGTAAACAAACCCTCGTGCTGAACGGTAAAGAATATCTACTTGAGTTACCGATAAAGGCGGATTTTGCGATTCTTGGAGCAACTATTGCCGATACCTTTGGCAACTCATTTTTTAATGGTACTACAAAGAATTTTAACCCCGTCATGTCAACGGCTGCTGACACGGTCATTGTAGAGACCGCCAAAATAGTTGAACCGGGAGAACTGGATCCGAATATAGTAATGGTCCATGGGATATTTGTAGACTATATTGTAAGGAGCAATTCAAATGGATGATGCAAAAAATATAATAGCAAGAAGAATTGCACAGGAACTGCATGATGGTGATGTGGTTAACTTAGGTATTGGTCTGCCTACCCTGGTCGCAAATTACCTGCCTCAGGGGGTTGATATAACCATACAATCTGAAAATGGTGTTCTTGGCGTGAATGGCTCACCTGAAAAAGGTAAAGAAGACCCGGACCTGATTAATGCAGGGGGTAAACACATAACCGTCAGAAAAGGGTCCTCCTATTTTGATACTGCCACATCATTTGGCATTATACGCGGCGGGCACGTTGACGCCACTGTTCTTGGCGCCCTTGAGGTGGATGAAAAGGGAAACCTGGCAAGCCACATGGTCCCTGGCAAGATGGTCTCAGGTATGGGTGGAGCCATGGACCTGGCCACAGGTGCAAAGAAAATAATAATAGGCACACTCCACACCAACAGTGGAAAGCCAAAGATACTGAAGAACCTGACACTCCCTATTACGGCTGTGGGTGTTGTAAAATTGATTGTCACTGAAATGGCTGTCATAGAGGTTTCACCTTTAGGGCTTGTCCTGAAAGAGGTAGCAGAAGGGACAACCGTTGAACAGGTAAAGGCGGCCACTGAGGCCGAGCTTTTGATGAGCCCGGATCTTGGCACCTTTTCAGTACAATAACCGGGTGTTACCAGATGCCAGGTAAATATTTTCAGGATTATTATCCGGAGAACTACTCCTATTGCTATGGATGTGGCAGGCTCAATGAAAAGGGCATGCATATCAAGAGCGAGTGGGATGGTGATGAAGGGGTATGCCGTTATACCCCTGACCAGAGCAAGACCGGGGGTTTTCCGGAATTTTTATACGGGGGTATTATCGCCTCCCTGATTGATTGCCATTGTGCCGGGACAGCCGCGGCTGCAAAAGAGAGGCAGGATGGTTTTGAGCCAGGGGAAAGGCTTATGCGAAGGTTTGTAACCGCATCCCTCAAGGTGGATTATCTTAAGCCCACCCCTGTTGGGGAAGAGCTTGAAATAAGGGCAGCCGTAAAGGAGATAAAGGGTAGAAAGATCACCCTTACTGCAACCCTCTCTGCCTCAGGTTCGGTTACTGCAAAGGGCGAGGCCGTAATGGTGATGATACCCGAAGAGGAAAATAAAAACTAAAAGATAAAGATTATTAAAAATAATCACAGGAGAAGATATAATGGAAAAAAGAAATACAAATAAACTGATCATATCCTGCTGCCTTTCAGGCGCAGGGACAACAAGAGAGATGGCGCCTGCTGTCCCTCTTCACCCGGATGAGATTGCAGCCGATGTTGTTCGTGTTGTGAAGGCCGGCGCAGCCATCGTTCATATACATGTACGTGATGACGAGGGTAAAAAATCCATGTCAATCGACAAGTTTACACAGGCGGTTGAACTTACACGAGCTGCGTGTAAAAAGGAAAACCTGGACGTTATTATTAACCTCACCACCTCTGGTGGTTCATACATTGATGATGAACGCATTAACCACCTTGCCAAGCTGCGTCCTGAGATGTGCTCATATGATTCAGGCACACTTAACTGGGCAAACAGCTTTGTATTTGAAAACCATCCGCGGTTTCTTGAAAAGCTCACAAAGGCGGTGCTTGAGTATGATATAAAACCTGAGGTTGAGGTGTTTGATACAGGCTTTATGGGGAACACCGCCTTTTATATCAAAAAACACGGGCTCAAGGTGCCTACCCATTACCAGTTTATCATGAATGTACCGGGTGGCATGCCAGGCTCAGTAAAGAACCTGGCCTTCTTTGTTGAGATGCTTCCTCAAGGTTCTACATGGTCAGTATCAGGTATAGGTTCTTCCCATATGCCCATGATGCTTGCTGCCCTTGCAATGGGTGCAGACGGTGTTCGTGTCGGCCTTGAAGATAACGTGGTTTATGGTGTTGATAAAGATGGTAACAAAATAATAGGCACAAATGAACAGTTTGTAAAACGCGCTGCTGACCTTGCAAGGCTCTCTGGCCGTGAAATAGCCAATGCAGCAGAGGCAAGAAAGCTTCTTGGTATCACCAGGAAGTGCATTTAGTTTTAAAAATATTTTGATTTTATAAGCACAGGGGTTTTGTCTGTATTGAGATAAAACCCCTTTTTTTATTTTGCCTGAATTTTGTATACATGCAGTGTTATCTTGCCCAGGGTGTTTTCTTTTTTACTGTGTCATTATTTGGATCTTTATATTCCGGGTCCAGGATCAGTCCACATCTTGTACAATAGCCAGGGGTCTTCGGCATGGGGACAGGCGGCAAGCCTCTTGTCCCACATCCGGGGCATTTCCTGATAACATGACGTTTGATGATTATGCCAACTATGCCTGCAAGCATCAGGAGGGTAAACATTATCACTGCAAATACAAACAAAGGATGAGTATCAAAAAAGAAGGTTAATACAATCAGAAACAGAGCCGGGTAAAGCATGAAGAGCATATAAAGCTCTGAGCTCTTGTGGAATCTGTATATCTCAATAAGCTTTTTTTTCTCTTCTTTTGTCGGTATCCTTGGTTCCATCCTGATTCCTCTTGAAAAATTCCAGTGCCCTGTCTTTAAGGAGAACCATAAAAAATTCTGTTTTATTTTTCCGGCAAGTGCATGAAACTATCACATATCATTCCCTTTTAGTCCAGAAAAATGATTTTCCACTTTTTTTTATTGACAAAATCCGACAACTGTATATACTGCACAATAACAGTTATAACACTGCTGAACAGGAGAACAAATGAGTAATATAAGCATAATCATATCTCAGACATCGCCCAGGCCCATCTATGAACAGATAGAGGACCGAATCAGGTCGCTAATAGTTTCCGGGGAACTGAACGACGGGGACGAACTCCCCTCCATTCGTGTTTTGGCACAGGATCTTCGGGTTAGTGTTATCACAGTAAAAAGGGCCTATGACGAACTGGTTGCAGCGGGTTTCCTTACATCTGTTCAGGGAAAGGGTTGCTATGTATCGGTAAAGAACAAGGAGCTTTTCAGAGAGCAGCGCATGCGGATCGTGGAAGAAAAGCTTGATGAGGCAGCCGCCGAAGCAAGACGTATTGGTATGACGCTTACTGAATTGCAGTTAATGCTGACAATCGTTTTCGAGGAGGAAAAATAGATGGAAAACGCCATAAAGGTAACTGGGCTTTCAAAACATTACAGCGGATTTGAATTATCAGATGTATCATTCAGCCTCCCCCGCGGCACGGTCATGGGGTTTATCGGCAGGAATGGTGCTGGCAAGACCACAACCATAAAGCTTATCATGGGGCTTATCCATAAAAACGTGGGTTCCATAGAGGTGCTAGGAAAAGAGATGGGGCCGGACAGCGCTGACATCAGAGAAAAGATCGGGTTTGTCTATGATGAACAGGCCTTTTATGGCGGTATCATGACAGTAAGAGATGTCGGGAAGATGACCGGTCGTTTTTACAAAGAGTGGAACAATAATGAATTTTCCAGGCTTTTAAAAGAATTCAACCTTGACCCTGAGCACAAGACAGAGGCATTGTCACACGGCCAGAGAACCAAACTCTCCATTGCCCTTGCCCTTTCACACAACGCAGAGCTCCTTATTATGGATGAGCCAAGCAGCGGCCTTGATCCGGTTTTCAGGATTGAGTTTATTGATATCCTTTACCGGATTATCCAGGATGAGCACAGGTCTATTCTCTTTTCCACCCACATCACAACTGACCTTGAAAAGATTGCAGACTATATAACCCTGATCGATAACGGACGGATTGTCTTCTCAGAGGCTAAGGATGATATTCTGGACAGATACAAAATAGTAAAAGGCCCATTGAACCGTCTAGATCAAAAGGGGCGTGAGATGTGTATCGGGGTCCGTGAAATGCGTACAGGTTTTGAGGCATTAAGCGCCTCTGCTGATAAACTGGCTGCCCTGATTGGTGCGGATGCGATCACCCAAAGGGCGACAATTGAAGATATAATGGTTTTCACAGTAAAAGGGGAGACAAATGGCTGGTAATATAATCAATCTTATTCGAAAGGATTTTTATACCCTGTGGAGTGAACCGGGGATAGGGGTATCTGTATTTTTACCAGTAATAGTTTTATCTTCTGTTGCTCCGGCATGGAAGTCTCTTTCCCTGATTTTTTTACCAATTTTTACATTATCGTATGGCTTGAACACCTTCATGCTGGAAGAAAAATACAGGACAGAAAGATTTTTTTCCTCTCTCGCTGTACGACGCAGTGAGATTGTTTTATCAAGGTATTTCGGGATAGCTGTGATAATGGCAGTTCATCTAATTCTGGCCTATTCGGCAAATTTTGGATTTTATTTTGCGGGCAAGCTAAAATTTCAGCTCCCTCCCGGTTATTTTTCATTGGTCTTGATGGTTGTGTCATTGCTTATATCTATCTCTTTCCCGGTTTACTTCAAATATGGAGTCACAAAAGCAATGAATGTTATATCCTTTGGGATTATGGCGGCCTTTTATGCCCTCTTCTTCGCTGTATTTAAAATACCAGGACTGTTCGAAAAGGTACGAAATTTTTCATTAGAGGATGCCTATATAAAGGTATTTGCCCTGACAGGGATTGCGATCCTCTTATTTGCAGTGTCCATAAGTATATCTACGAAAATATACAGTAAAAGAGACCTTTAGAAACCAGGGCCAGAAAGAAAGGAATAATAAATGGCAGGTAACATTATAAACCTGATTCTAAAAGATTTTTACATTTTATGGAGAGAAAACAGGATCGGACTGATACTCATGATAATCAGCACTGTGATCAGCGCTTTTTTTGCCCCGATCGCAGGATCTATCTGGCTTTTCTTTATGTTCTTAAATGTTTGTGCAATCATCATGAGCCTGTTCAATCTGGAAGAAAAATACCGGACAGAAGCTTTTTTTGCCTCACTGCCTGTGAGTCGCAGAGAGATTGTATTATCACGCTATGGCGCTGTAATAGTTATTTTTTTAATATATGCGGTTGTTACATATCTGCTGGATATCAGTAATGTGATCCATGCGGACAAATCAAAGGCCATGTCTATTCCTGTGGGCTATTACATCAGCGTGTTCTTTTCTCTGGCCATATTATCCTCGGTTACCTTACCTCTTTATTTTAAACTTGGTTACACGAAGGCAAAAGGGATTGAAATATTTTTTATTTTTTTGGCCATCCTATGGTTTGGGTATCTCCGGCGGAATATGGAATTCAGGGAATTTCGATATACACACATTTTATTTTCATTTGACTTTGCGACATGTTTGACCTGACAGGCATATCTATCCTTTTTCTGGGGATTTCAATTCCTGTTGCAATGGCCCTTTATTCAAGAAAGGCCTTATGATTTTTATTGGAACGATTAAACACGCATGAGTAATATTTCAGGAAAGGAGAATAACAAATGGAAGCAGCCACAATGATCAGATCAATTAATTTTGTTATATTATTAAGTATTTACATTGCAACTATAATATTCGCTCTTATCTCTTTAAGGAAAAGGTATCTATCAAACAGACATAAAGCCTTCTGGGTGTTTACTATTCTATTCTTCCCTTTATTAGGGGTAATAGCTCTCTGGATTGTGAATCCTCAAAAGATGTCCTGACAGATTCCCAGTAGGCCGAATTCAAAACCTATATTGATTCACAGAATTCCATGATGGAAATGAGTGTGCAGTTATTGGGAGGCGCTAATAATCAGGCTGAAAAGGGTCAGTATATTTATTATACCTTAGAGCCATAATTTCAAAAATCGTAGAGACAAGGCATGCCTTGTCTACAGGGATTTAGTTTCTGAACGTCGCTGCACATTTATTGACACACTCAGTTAAAATTCCTATACTCTTGCCAAAAAAACCGATTACGCTTCATGTCATTTATATTGACCCTGTTATGAGAAAAATGGATGACCAGACAATATCTCGGACATCTTTCGCCAGAGGACCCTCTGGACAGTTATCTTCGTTATAACATTGCCCCACAGCTGGCACTTCAAGAGGCCCCCGCCGGGTTCCGTGTCTATCAATTCATCTATTCAAGAGATGTATATCTGTATGAAGAGACTAATAATGCATTCCGGGTCGTTGGTAAATTCTTTCCTCCAGGTCGCCGTTTGGCAACGGGACTGGTACGCCCCCCAACAGAGACCGAGTTTCATAATCTTATTTACCTGCATAGTCAGGGATTAAACGGCTCCTGTTTCAAAATCGCACGCCCACTTGGTTATAACCCCGCGCTTAATAACCTCCTGATACTGGAGTACCTTGATGGAGAGCTGCTTGGTGATGTGATTGGTCATGCAATCCGGCATAACAGGAGGGACAGACTTTTCAGAAAGCTTTCCGCGCTTGCCGAGTTTCTTGCCGGGCTGCACAACCGGACTGCTGGGGACTGGCGAGTTGATTTCAAAGACCCTTATGACTATACAGGAAGGCTTATTGAATCCCTTGTCCAGAAACGAGGAATGGTGAGAGGCGAGGCCGATGAGCTATACCAGCTCCGTGAGAACTGGCAACACCGGCAATATATGTGGGAAGACCGCCGTGTGATCGTGCATGGAGATGCCACACCATCCAACTTCAAGGTGGGTTCTGGCAGGCAGGTAATGGTTTTTGACCTGGAACGGATGATGTGGGCCGACAGGGTCTTTGAACTTGGCCGTCTGAGCGGAGAACTCAAACATTTTTTTATGCAGATCACAGGCAACCGGTGGGCAGCCGAACCGTTCATCGGCCACTTCCTGTGGGAATATTGTGGTTTTTTCCCTGACAGGCAGGATGCTTTTAAATCAATAACCAGGCGACTGCCATTTTACCTGGGCATCACTCTCCTGCGTATTGCTAGAAACACCTGGATCGACTGGAACTACCGGCAACAGCTTATTGATGAGGCCAAACAAAATTTGAGGTCAGACCTATGAAAATAAAAGGCATTATCTTCGATATCAATGGTACTCTTATAAACATACAAACGGATGAGAGTATGGAGGAGATATACCGGGCTATCAGTCATTTCCTTACCTACCATGGCGTCTACCTGCACCGTGGAGAGGTGCGGGAGCAATATTACCGGATAATGGAGGAACAGACTAAAGCCAGTGGCGAGAAGCATCCTGAGTTTGATGCGGTGGCCCTTTGGCAGGAGTTCCTGTTAAGCAACCTGAATCATGCCAGGATACCTTCTCCTGAAATACTTGAGGTTATGCCCCAATACCTGGCTGAGATGTACCGGGGCATTTCCCGCGTTCGGCTTGAGCTGTATCCGGATGTGAAGTTAATCCTGGATAGACTCAAAACCCGCTTTCCCATGGCAGTGGTGTCAGATGGACAGAGTGCATGGGCATTACCTGAGATGCAGGCTACCGGCATTGACGACTATTTTGGCCCTGTTATAATCTCAGGTGATTATGGATTCCGCAAGCCTGACCCCAGATTGTTTCAGGCTGCCCTCGATGGGATAGGGGCAAAGCCTGACGAGGTGCTGTTTGTGGGTAACGATATATACAGGGATGTGTTCGGTGCCGGCGAAATTGGGATGAAGACAGTATTCTTCCTTTCCAATCAGGGCAGGCAGCATATGGAAGGGGTGAAGCCTGATTACATCATTTACCGCTTCTCTGAATTACTAAAGGCAATTGATTTTTTTGAGGCACAATAAAGGTTTTGTATTATTGGATGAACATGTTAATATTTACCCTGTTTCGCGAAACAACAAGTGAATAACCATAATCGAGGAGAATATAATGACAAGATATCATGGTATGATTTTATCAGCTATTCTATTTTTTTGCGCCTTTAATGCCGCAGGCGCGGATGAAAAACCCGTATATAAGGCACTGAACTGCGGGATATGCCATAAGGCCGATACTGGAAAGACATATCCTTCACTTATTGAAATTACCAAGGCCTATAATGGTGATAAAGATATGCTTATAAAATATTTTCAGGGGAAGAGCGAACCGATAATGAATATTGAAAAGGCAAAGAGCATGGAAAAATACCTTGAAAAAACAAAGGCGCTATCTGAAGATGAATTGAATTCACTTGTTGAATTTATATTAAGCCATGAGGAAGAATAACCAGTTCCAACAGGACTATATTAAAGCCTACTCAACGGGGGACTAAGTGGAGTCTGAAAAAACTATTACTGATGAAGTACAGGCGGCCCTGCCTGTACTTTATCAAAGCTATGGGAAAAGACATGATTCCCTGATACCCATACTTCAGGGGATACAGAACAAACTAAAGTACATTCCAAAAGAGGCAATATCTATAATAGCAAAAGAACTCTCCATGTATGAAAGCGATATATATGGGGTCATAACCTTTTACACCCAGTTCAGATTAAGCCCTGTTGGCCAGCACATTATAAAACTTTGCAAAGGCACCGCATGCCACGTTGGGGGGGCTGAAACTGTAGGAGAGGCGGTCAGCGAAATATTAAAAATCAATGAAAATGAAACCTCAGCAGGCAATAAATTCACCCTTGAGTATGTTGCATGCCTGGGCTGCTGTTCACTTGCCCCGGTCATGATGATCGATAATAAGGTTTATGCCCATTTAACAAAAGACAAAATAAAAAAGATACTTGAAGAGTATTAACACAGGATACTGCAATGGGAAAAAGAGAAATAGTTGTACTGATGGGGACATGCGGCAAATCAGCAGGCGCAGACAGGGTTTATGATAAATTTACTTCCGTCCTAAAAGCAAAAAGTATAACCGGTGTAGAGCTGAAACAATCCGGCTGTGCAGGGCTCTGCTACTCAGAGGTCAATGTCAAGACCTGGCGGGATGGAAAAGAATACATCTATGCACAGATAACCGATGATGATGTTGAAAATTTCATAGACTCTGAAATCATTGAAAATAAGGCCTACAGCAAAAAGATCCTTTTTGAGGCAGCCATTGGCGATGATGCAGCCCTTTTCCCCAAACAGAAAAGGATTGTGCTTAGAAACTGCGGTAAGATTACACCCACCTCAATTGACGATTATATCTCTAAAGATGGTTACAAGGCTATTACCAGGGTACTGAAGATGCCGCAGGAATTGGTGGTGCAGGAGATTAAGGATTCAGGGCTCAGGGGCCGCGGCGGGGCCGGGTTTCCTACCGGGCTTAAATGGGAGCTTACCAGGAAAAACCCTGCGCCCGAAGGCAGGTACTTTATATGTAATGCTGATGAAGGTGACCCGGGCGCATTTATGGACAGGAGCGTGCTTGAAGGAGATCCCCACTCGGTAATAGAGGGCATGCTGATAGGCGCTTATGCAATAGGCGCCAATAAAGGGTATATCTATGTCAGGGCAGAATACCCGCTTGCAGTTAAGCACTGCCTTAAGGCAATAGAGGATGCAAAGGCAAGGGGGTTCCTTGGCAAAAATATCATGGACAGCGATTTCTCTTTTGATCTTAAGACAAAGGAGGGAGCAGGGGCATTTGTGTGCGGAGAAGAGACAGCCCTGATTGCCTCGATAGAAGGGAAAAGGGGCATGCCCAGCTTACGGCCTCCATATCCTGCTGAAAAGGGGGTCTTTGGAAAATCAACAGTAATAAATAATGTGGAGACCCTGGCAAACATCCCGTGGATAATCTTGAACGGTGGCAGCAAATATTCTGAGACAGGGTATGAAAAGAGCAGGGGCACCAAGGTATTTGCCCTCGCAGGAAAGATCAAGAAAGGGGGCCTTGTTGAGGTCCCCATGGGAACAACCCTTCGCGAGGTCATATATGACATAGGCGGGGGCATGGCAGTACCTGAATATAAATTCAAGGCCGTTCAGCTGGGCGGCCCTTCAGGCGGTTGTATCCCTGAAAAGCTCCTTGATCTCCCTGTTGACTATGAGAGCCTTGTTAAAACAGGGGCCATAATGGGTTCAGGCGGTATGGTGATTATGGATGAAAGAAGCTGCATGGTGGATCTTGCAAGATACTTCCTGAATTTCACACAGAATGAATCATGCGGGAAATGCACCTTCTGCAGGCTCGGCACAAAAAGGATGCTTGAAATACTCGAGAGGATATGCAATGGGCTTGGTACAATGGAAGAGCTCGATCTGCTTCAGGAGATCGCAAAGAAATGCTCAACCTCCTCTCTGTGTGCGCTTGGCGGCTCAGCGCCAAACCCGGTACTCACAACCCTTAAATATTTTTACGATGAATACGTTGAACATATTGTAAACAAAAAATGCCCGGCAAAATACTGCAAGAAACTATTGACCTACACCATAAGTGATAAATGTGTCGGGTGCACTGCATGCGCAAGAAAATGCCCGGTAAAGGCCATATCCGGAGAAAAAAAGGGAAGGCATATAATTGATCAGCAAAAATGCATAAAATGCGGCGTCTGTGTTGCCACATGTAAATTTGATGCAATTGATACAGAGTAAACAGGGGATTTGAATATATGAAGCTTACAATTAATGACAGACCCTTTGAAACTGACAGGGATATTACAATACTTGAGGCATGTGAAAGTATCGGTATAGAGATACCAACCCTATGCCATGACCCGAGACTTATCCCCTTTACATCATGCTTTATATGCGTGGTCGAGGTTGAGGGGGCAAAAGGTTCTGTGCCTGCCTGCGCCACAAAGGTAAGAGAGGGCATGGTTGTAAGGACAAGTACTGAAAATATCAATGATACAAGAAGGCTTTGCATGGAGCTTCTTTTGTCAGATCACGCAGGGGATTGTATTGCACCGTGCCGCTTTAACTGCCCTGCTGGCATTGATATCCAGTCATATGTTGCACAGGTCGCGAACAGGGACTTTAAAAGCGCCATTAAGACCATAAAAGATAGAAACCCCCTGCCCCTTGTATGCGGAAGGGTCTGCCCCAAGCCCTGCGAGGATGCATGCAGAAGGGGGCTTATGGAAGGGCCTGTTGCCATTGATAACATTAAGCGGTTTGTATCTGATGAAGACCTTAAAGAGCCATTTATCCCTGATGTTAAACCTGCTACAGGTAAAAGGGTAGCAATAGTCGGGGCCGGCCCCGCAGGGCTAAGCTGCGCCTATTATCTTAAGATAGAGGGGTATGATGTTGAGATCTTTGAAAAATCCGACAGGCCTGGCGGGATGCTTCTCTGGGGTATACCTGAATACAGGCTGCCTAAAAGTCTTCTGGCCAAAGAGATTGAAATCATAACAAGCCTGGGGGTAAAGATTCATTTTAATAAAACCCTTGGCAAGGATTTCACCCTTAAGGATTTGAAGGCAAAGTATGACGCTGTTTTTCTCGCAATAGGTGCGCAGAAAAGCACAGCCATGAGGGTTAAGAATGAAGATGCAAAGGGTGTGTTTGGCGGGATAGATTTTTTATACACTGTTGCAAAAGGAAGTAAGGTTGATGTTGGTAACAGCGTTGTGGTTGTAGGCGGAGGTAACACTGCCATTGATGCTGCGAGAACTGCTGTGCGTCTGGGCGCAGGGAAGGTCACCATTGTTTACAGAAGAACAAGGGATGAGATGCCTGCTGAGAATATTGAGATTGAAGAGGCAGCACATGAAGGGGCCATCTTTAATTTCCTGCGGGCACCAACGGAGATACTTACCAGAAATGGAAAGGTAACAGGGATCAAGTGTCAGGTCATGGGGCTTGGCGAGGCAGACTCAAGCGGGAGGAGAAGGCCGGTACCGATTGAGGGTGAGTTTGAAACCATTGAAGCGGATACAATAATAGCTGCCATAGGGCAGTATGTTGATCCCTCAGGCCTTGAGACCCCTGTTGATGGAACAAATGCGGTTACCCTCACAAAATATAACACCATCTCAGCAAACGTGGATGAGAGGACATTTAAGACAAATATCGAAGGCATCTTCGCCGGAGGTGATGCTGTAACAGGCCCTTCCATTGCCATAAGTGCGATCGCCCATGGCCGGTATGGGGCAGCCTCTATCCATTCCTGGCTTTCAGGCCAGCCTGTGGTTAAGGATTTCAGGTCTGCATTTAATTTTTCTTTGGGACAGAAACTTTCAGATGTCGATAAAAACTATATCCCCCAGGCTTCTCACCAGGAGAGAGAAAAATCGGGCTCTTTACCCATTAAGGAGCGGCTTGATAATTTTAATGAGGTAGATTTTACCTACTCTGAGGAGCAGGCGGTTTCCGAGGCTAAAAGGTGTCTTTCATGCGGCTGCCTTGATGCTGATGAATGTAAGTTAAGGCTCTATGCAGAAAGGTTTAAGATAAATGTGAACCGCATCAGGGGCAGCATCAGGAAACAGAATATAGACAACTCCTCAGGATATCTTGTGTTTGATTCAACCAAGTGTATCAAGTGCGGTAAATGTATAAGGGTGTGCAGCGATCTCAAGGCCATAGGGGCGCTCGGTTTTGCGGGCAGGGGGTTTGAAACAGACATGCTCCCCTCAATGGAAAAGAGGCTCGTTGAGACAAGCTGCGTTGAATGCGGCTCATGCGAATCTGTCTGCCCATCCGGGGCAATCATTGATAAATCCCTTGTCCTTGAAAAGATCGCCCAGTTTCAGACAAAGGTAAAGCCATCTATCTGCAAGGAGTGCTCAATCGGCTGTGAGATACTCACTGTTTTATATGAGGATAAGATTATAAGGATAATTCCCAAGAACAGGGGCACCCTTGATGAATCAATGTTATGTAAAACAGGCAGATATGAAAGCCTTTCAAACATTAAACAATCGCAGGCGTTTGATTTTTCAACATATGAAAGGATGCAGCTGTATGATGCTTCAATTAAAGATATAAAAGAGGCGATCAGCTCTTCAGAGGTAATAATCAACTGGGGTGTGGATATCTTTAATAACTATGCACCTGTAAGCTTTCATTTAAAAAGGCATCTGGACAAAAACCATGATGCTGCGCAATCTACCTATTTTTATTTTAAAACAGACTTTAATATCTTTGGCTTTAACAATTATCCGATTAACAGGGTTAAGGCTCAGAGTGAAACGATTATGGATAAAGGGTTACTAAAAGTGATGGAGTCAGGAAAAAGGGTATTGATCTTCCTGGAAGAGACCTCTCTTTCAAAAACTGAGCTTGAATATTTTATGGGTATAAAGGCAAAAGGAAATATAAAAATTTTAAATCTGGTCAGGAGGCGTAATTTTTAATTAAGGAGGATTAGTATTATGGATAGACGTGACTTTATTAAGGCAGGAGTTGCAGGATTACCTTGCAAAGAATAAGGATGTCCTGAAAGATAAAATTAAAGGATTCTTCTGTGTTTGCGGAAATAGAAAGCAACCTACAGGGGCTGAGCAGATAAAAATGCTTATTGATAATCACCTCTCGGTAATTACCGGTGTGTCGGGCGTACCGGGTAAGGTCTTTAATGGCAGGATTACATTCAGCCTTGTGGAACCTGAATATCTCAATATGGTTAAGGGTTATGGAGAGTATGACTTTATGAAGCGTACTGATTTCCTTGATTTTGGAAAGACCATACTTGCTTCAATAAAATAACAACCATTACCGAAAAACATATTATAAAACTGTAGGGGCACGGTGACCGTGCCCTTTTCTTTTTTTCTTAATCGACTTTTTCATAACCTCTTTTCAATCAGCTCCTTAACTACCTTTGGATTGGCCTTACCCTGTGAAAGCTTCATAACCTGCCCAACAAGAAACCCCTTTGCCTTTTCCAAACCTGACCTCACATCCGCTACAGCATCGGGCTGCTCGGATAACACCTTATCAATAAGGGTTTCAAGAGCGGCCTCATCGGACACCTGCACAAACCCGCGGTTTTTAACAATCTCTTCAGGTGATTCATTGCTCTCAAACATAAAGACAACCACCTCACGCGCTGCATTTGCGTTGATCTCATCACGGCCAAGCATCTTAAGGAGTGCCCCTAACTTCTCCGGTGTTACATGAGAATTGTCCAGCTCCTGACCTCTTTCCCTTGCAGCGGGGATAAGCTGTGTGGTGAGCCAGTGCATGGCGGTTCTGGGCTGAATGCCCTGACCGGTCAGCTCTTCAAAATACCTTGCTGTGGCAGGGTCAGAACTCAGATAAACGGCCTCATCACCTGTCAGCTCATACTGTTTTACAAACCTTTCTGCCCTTGCGGAGGGCATCTCAGGGAGTCGTGATCTCATCGCCTCTATCCATTCCCTACGCTTTCGGTCTGACGTTTTATCTCATAGGCAATGGCGTCACCCACATGCTTAATGGAGTTCATGTTCTTTACCTCCACCTTTGTGTTCAACTCTGTGCTGCCCTTTGGCCTTATGGATATATTGGCGTCAGCCCGCATGGTACCATTTTCCATGCTGCACTCGGATGAACCCACATAACGAATCTGTGTACGAAGCGCCTTTAAAAACTCCATTGCCTCAAAGGGGGTTCGAAAATCGGGTTCTGTAACGATCTCCACAAGGGGTGCGCCTGCCCGGTTGAAGTCAACAAGGCTTATGGGTGTGCGGCCCTCCATTTCATGAACAAGCTTTGCAACATCCTCCTCCATATGGATATGATGGATGCGCAGCCTTCTGGTAACGCCCTCCTCATTCATGATCTCAATACCACCGCCCCTGGAAAGGGGAAGATGCGCCTGTGAAAGCTGATAACCCTTTGGCAGATCGGGGTAATAATATACCTTCTGGTCAAATGCGCTGACGGGCTGGAGTTCTGCGCCAAACCCCAGGCACAAAAGAGCGGCCTTGTTAAGGGCCTCCTCGCTTAAACGTGGAACAGCGCCCGGAAACCACAGGCAGGTCGGGCATGTATTTGCATTGGGTTCATCGCCCGGGTTATTGGGGCAGTCACAAAAGAGCTTGGTGGCACAATTGAGTTCAACATGAATCTCCAAACCTATTACCGCTTCAAATTCCATAATCATTTACCTCCATCACGCCTGCTCAAAATATATTCACCCAGTGTGAGCAATCCCCCATCACTGTTTCTCGGCCCTGCAAGCTGGAAGCCTGTCTGCCCGGAATCAGAATCTGAAGGGAGACAGAGTACAGGCTGGCCGGTCACATTGGCAAAAAGGGTGAATGTAAACTCTCTGTATATGGATGATAGCCCCCCTGTATCATCAGCCCCTGTTGAGTTAATCGCAGGAAACAGAAGGAAATCGGCCTGGGAATAGATTTGATCCATCCCCTTAAGCAGCCTGGCCCTTATGCGGCAGGCATCTTCAAATGCCCTGTACTGTTCAAACTGGAAATAGGCCCCCTGTATCAGGAAACATTTTAACAGCTCCCCGAATGCTGCGCCGCGGGATTGAATATACATCTCGTTCCAGTTTTTTGCGCCTGGCGCACGCTCACCATATCGGACAGAATCATATCGGCCTGCGCAGGAGGATGCCTCCACTGACCCTGCTATGCTGTGCACCAGGGAAAAGAGATGAAAATCGAGCAGGGAAAACTCCCTGATAATGAATCCCTCATTTTTCAGACTGTTTATTGACCCGGAAAAGAGCTCCCTCTCTTTTTCAGGCAGCATGTTCAGGGCCTCGGTTATTATACCTATGGTCGTCTTTGCAGGGTGAATCTCTTTTTTTCTTAAATCCGGGATATCTTCATCGGGCATGGAAAAATCAAGGCCATCCTGACCTGCTATAACACCCAGTATGGCCCTTATGCCCTGGATATTTTTTGATATCACCCCGCAGCTCTCCATGGAAGGGATCAGGCCGATAAGGCCATAACGTGATATAAGACCATATCCGGGCTTGTACCCCGGAACACCCCTTTCTGTTGCTGCAAGCCGTGCCTCACCCATCATATCAAGAATCAGTTCAGCGTCTGCGGCCCCCTGCTTAACCGCTTCTCCGGCATGGCTTTTATTTAAACCAAAGCCGAACTCACTCATGCGGGTTGAGCCACCTATATATGCTCCAGCATCTTTGAGCCTTTTAATTACGGTTGAATCCTCCAGTGCAGTATATCCTGACAATGCCCTTGACCCTGCATCAGATGGCCAGCCCTTTATCTGGATATTCGGCTGGATCGCTATGTTCAAACCCTTTAAAGGTCCATCAACCATTACCTGTGTATCAGGGTTGCGAAAAAAATAATCAAATTTCATTAATATATCTCCTGTTATTCAAGGATGGGGGCCACTTTAAAAAAGGTGCCCTTTACTGAAGGGGCGTTTGCGAGAAGCCTGCCTGCCTGCGATAACTCTGATCTCTCTGCGCTGGCCCCTGGCCTCATCCGATTGGAGAGAGGCACCACCGTGTATGCAGGCTCTTCAGTTCCAGCGTTCTTTGAAGCTATCCCTGCAAGCCCTTTAGCCTGCGCAAGAACAGCCTGAATCATTGGCCGCTCCTCTTCTTTAATATTGATGCGTGATACCCACGAGACCCTGTCAAGGAGGTTATCCTGTTTTTCTGCCCCGGGAAGCCTCTCCTTTGCCTCCAGATTGAGCAGGCCAAGATCAGCAAGCTGACCTCTTTTTACCATTGAAGGGGCGCCTGTAAGCGGGCATGCTGCGCTGCGGTTTTTGGGAAAGGCAATGACCTCGCGAATGGACTGGGTTCTAAGGATCATTGAAACTGCCCTGTCCATACCCAGTGCCAGCCCACCATGAGGAGGGGCGCCGAAATCAAAGGCGCGCAGGAAAAACCCGAACTTCTGAGCTGTATCCTCTTCTGTAAGTCCAAGGGCCTTGAATATCTTTCTCTGAAGGTTGCGGTCATTTATACGAATGCTGCCTCCACCCAGCTCCTCCCCGTTTACCACTAGGTCATAGGCCCTGGAATGCAGGGCAAGGAGTTCATCGATATTTTCAGGGTCAAAATCCTCTCGGTCGGGTGCTGTAAAGGGGTGGTGACTGGATGTCACGCCGCCATCCTCTGTTGCCTCAAATAAAGGAAAATCAGTGACCCATACAGGATAAAAACTATCCTCAGGGATCATGCCAAGCCGTTCTGCCAGGTGAAGGCGCAGTTGCCCGAGGGCAGAGACTACAACGCTGTATGAGGGGTCTGCCACCATGATTAGAACATCCCCATCCTTCACATCGAACCTTTGCTTGAGCCCCTCAAGCTCTTTATCGCTGAAGTACTGAACAATATTGGATTCCAGTTTCCCACCCTCAGCGCGCATCCAGGTCATGCCCTTGGCCCCGAATGAGGGGGCAATCTCTTTTGCGTATTCATTCTGAAGCACATTCTTGCTGAGTTTATCTGACTGGCCCTTTATATTGATTCCCTTTATACAGCCACCCCGCTGCATTATCTGGCGGAAGATGGTATAGTTTGTATCCTGAAACAGCTCTGTCACATCCTTAAACAGAAGGCCGAAACGCAGATCAGGCTTGTCAGAACCGGTTGTCTCCATTGCCTCCTTATGTGTTATGCGGGGAAATGGCCGCAAAAGGCTAATCCCGCCCTCGGCAAAGATCCTGACCGTGAGCTCTTCGACCATTTCATAAATGAATTCCTCGTCAATAAAGGATGCCTCCATATCAAGCTGGGTAAATTCAGGCTGCCTGTTGGGCCGCAGGTCTTCATCACGAAAGCAGCGTGCCAACTGGTAGTAACGCTCCATGCCGCCTATCATCAATAGCTGTTTAAAAAGCTGCGGTGACTGGGGCAGCGCATAGAAATTTCCCTGGTGAACCCTGCTGGGCACAAGATAATCCCTTGCCCCTTCAGGGGTGCTCATGGTAAGCACAGGCGTCTCTATCTCTAAAAAACCACGTGAATCCAGGAATTCACGGACGCACTTGAATATGCGGTGCCGGGCAATGATGTTATCTCTTACTGAAGAGCGTCGAATGTCCAGGTACCTGTACTGAAGACGCAGATCCTCATTTACCTTTTCAGCGCCCAAAGACTGGGCGCCTGAGACCATTGCCTTTTCAGAAACAGTGAAGGGAAGCGCATCAGACTCGGAAAGGATTGTAAGCTCTTTGACCATAAGTTCAATGGTGCCTGTTTCTATATTGGGGTTTTCTGTGCCCGCTTCCCTTTTTCTGACCTCTCCCCGCACTGCAATGCAGTATTCGGCGCGAAGGGTGGCAGCCAGATCACAGACCCCTTTAGACGCTATTTCAGGGTTAAAAACAATCTGCATAATGCCGCTTCGGTCGCGCAGATGAATAAAAAGCAGCCCCCCGTGATCCCTGAAGGCATCCACCCAACCGGCCAGGAGTATTGTCCTGCCCTCGTCACCGGGTTTAATCTGGCCGCAAAAGAGACGTTCTTTAAAATGCATGTTAATAGGTCCTTTCTACTTGTAATGACAAAATAAACAGGAATGCAATATTCACATTTTTTGGGGGGATGCTATCAGAACACATTCAATATTTCAAGGAGTTATAGCCCTCACCTGATCCATTATTAAATACCAGCCTCCATTTCAACTTATACAATACTGGCTTAAAAAGGGTTTTTCTTTTTACTATTGTCCGCTATTTATACATTCAACAGGTCATTTTCCAATTGTGATGCAAGCCTTCCAGCCATCAGTGTTAATTCCTCCCCATTTTCCAGACCTTCAATAAAACGTTTCGGGATATTGCTCAACCCGACCTGTGCACCTGTGAGTGCGCCGGTAAGAATGGCCCGTGCCTGATTCTGTCCACCGCCATTTATGGCATGCAGGACTGCCGACTCAAAATCATTATGGAACCAGGCAGAAAGATAATAGGCAGCAGGGAGCTGATGGTAAATAGCGCAAGGCATGCCATAAACTATAGATACCTTCCAGGCAGGTTCAATGCGGATATCAGGGTCAGCGGCAGCCGCTGCCATATGGGATGGTGTAATTAATGCATCAGGTGAGGCAAAGCGCCCGGCCCGCGGTGGATCAGGGTCTCCCGGTTGCGGCGGCTTCATATTGTCGCGCACTACCGAATGAAAAGGGAGCTTTCCGCTTCTTACCAGGTTCATAAGTTTTCCGGATATGGTTTGGTCGAGCCTGTTCCCCTGCACAAGGAGACCTACCACAGCGCCAAATGCAACAGTCATGGATACAACCGTGTCATCAATCTGTGTAAGGATGGTGTTGCTCGTGATTGCGGCGGCAAGTTTTGTGGGATTAAGGGCAAAACGTACTGCCAGGGCAAGGGTTCTTTCTATAGCCTCTGTGGTGTCTGCATGCCCGCCTGTCTTACCCCATGGAAGCTTCTCCTGAACACGTCTGCGCCACGCCTCACGAATACTTTGACTTGTGTAGAGGCCAGGCCCGCTTACAGGCGTTCCATCAAGTAGAGGGAAAAGCTCCTCATCCATCCGGCGGCAAAAATCCTGTTCATTGTATTCCCCATTCTCAACAAGGGAGCAGAGCATAAGCCTGAGGATAAACCCGGCCTGAGAAAGCTGGCCGGCCTTAAGGCCATCATGATAGCGTCCTGGTTTAGGGTCAGTGTATCCCTCTATCCACGCACCATATTCTTTTCGAAGTTCATTCAGATCATAGTACCAGTGCGGGCCTACTCCAAGGGCATCACCAATAAATGCCCCCATTATGGCGCCTGTTGCCCTCTCTTTTAAACCTGAAGAATTTAGCATTTTTGCTCCTTTATCCCTACCGCTCCATAGCCTTTTTTTTAAGCTTGTCAGGCATCTTTTCTATTGCATATCTTAATGCCGTCCTGGGCATCGTAGCCTTTCGGTCAAGTACATACTGATATACCTCGTCCATGTATTTATCAGCAGCAACCTTTAACATCCAGCCGTACCCTTTCTGTACCATATCATCCGTATCAGTCAGGAGAATATCAGCTACCTCAAAGGCATTTTCAAGCTGTTTACCCTTTTTAAGGGATGGGATGAGTATAACTGCAGATGCGCGCCTGAGCCACCTGTTTTTTGATCTTGCCCAGTTCAGGGTTTTTGTTACAAGATCAGGGTACATAAGGATGAGTTCACCAAAAAACCCAGCACAGAATGTGTCACATCTGCCCCAGTTATCCACATACTTTTTAAGCCACTCTTCAAACCGGGCAAAATCCGACTCTGTGAATTGTTTGCTTATCTTTAAAATCCAGATGGACGCCACCCCTGATTCTCCTGGATTATCGCTCTTATATAACATTTCACAGGTGTCAAGCAGATCATCTTTGGGGATTTCTTTAACCGGCTTAAATACTTCACCTGCAACCTTTTTTATTATCGGCCCCTTGAATTCAATAGGGTTTTTTAACTCCTCTTTAAACCATCTCTGATAATCCATCTTGTTTTCAGGTTTATCATATTTTGCGAATTCTTTTCGCAAGACCTGAATAATATCTATATTAACAGTCATATATTCTCCATATTTTTTTAGAAGAAGCTTTCAGCGGTCAGCGGTCAGCCAAGTCTTTGTTTTAATACTTTAAGCTGATATCTGAAAGCTGATGGCTGATAGCTTTAAATCTTATACCCTGGTCTATTTAAGCCTTGATATTCTTGCATCTCAGGAGTGATTTATTTCTGAACATCCCCTGCTCTACACGCTCCTTAATATAAAATGATCATGGTGGTTTTCATAGGAGCAGGGATGCCTGCTTGTTTACAGGGATTGATCATTTTCTGTGTTCCTGCCCCGGTTTTAATCATCCCGTTTTATCAGCTTTTTAAAATCCTTTTTTCAAACGCTTCAAGCTCCTTTATATCTTCATCATCATCAGCCAGCGCTTCAGCTAGTTTTCTCTTTTTATCAAACTCATCATATCGTTCTTCCGCAATCTTTTTAGCGACTTCTGCCTTGACCTTCCCTGCATGGGTAAGTAATTCCTGCTCATTAAATTCCAGAAACGCATCAAGTTTGTCCGACCACTGATCCATGGTAACTGTTTTTCTCTGCCTGGCCTGGCGTTCAGCATAATCCAGGTACATAGTCACAATTTCATTCAGCTCTTTTATCTCATCCGCATTCAGATAATTCTTGGCTATCCCTACATCAAGCTTTCTTACAATAGACCCTCGCCAGGAGGTTAATCCCATATTAGGAGTCCCGGAATCACTTCGGGCTTCAATCAGCTCTGCCGCGGTCTTTCCGGTAACAGCCCATAACATCTTGTTCTGTACCTTTTTAAAAAAATCCTGTGCCTGTTCGGAATCCTTATCATAATCAATTGCAGTAGCATAAATATCCCGGATTTTCTGATAAAACCGCTTCTCTGATGCCCTGATATCCCGGATACGAGCGAGCCACTCATCAAAATAGTCCCACCGGTCAGCCTTTTTGAGCCGCTCATCATCCATGGCAAAGCCTTTTATGATATATTCTTTCAGAATACTGGTAGCCCATATTCTGAACTGGGTGGCCCGCTTTGAATTGACCCGATAGCCAACTGCAATGATAGCGTCGAGATTATAGAAGTCCCTGGTCCTGGTTACCTGCCGATTACCTTCCTGTTGAACTGTTTCCATTTTGGAAATAGTTGCCTCTCTTTGCAGTTCCCCCTCTTCAAAAATATTGTTTAGGTGTTTGGATATTGCTGGGACATTTACATCAAACAGCTCGCTCATCTGCGCCTGAGTCAGCCATATAGTTTCATTCTGAAAAATGGTATCTACCTTTATCCGGCCATCGTCAGTTTTATAAAGGATGATTTCGGACTTGTTTGTCTCTTCTTCCATAATTTCTAGTCCTTAATATTCAAGATAATTAGCCACATACTTTGGAAATATTTCAAATATATTACAATGGTTTTTTCTTTCGTATATCCCTGACAAGGTAAGAATTTCCCGGCCCCCTCTTAAGCTCAAACAGGTCAATAACCTTAATAAGGCTGCTGAGTTTTTTGAACCCGTAATTCCTGCTGTCAAATGATGTCTTATTCGATATATGTGAACCCACAGGGCCAAGGGCTGCCCAGCCATCATCATCCTCATTCGCTTCAATTGCCTGGCGCAGTAAATTAATCAGCTTGGTATCAAATTTTAAATTTTTAGGTTTTGATTGTGCTGTGCCATTTTGCTTAGGCTCCTCGTCTAAAAATAAAAACTTTGAGCATGCGTTAACAAATGGTGAAGGTGTTTTCCGCTCGCCGAATCCCAGTACGACCTTACCCTCTGCAAGTGCGCGTGTAACCATAGGTGTAAAATCACAATCGGAAGAGACAAAACACATCACATCTATATTCCTGGTATACATCACATCCATGGCATCAATAACAAGGGCAATATCCGATGCATTTTTTCCTTTTGTCAGGTCATATTGCTGCACAGGCTGAATGGCGTATTCATGTAAAAGGTCTTCCCAGGGTTTTAGGGTGGGTGATTTCCAGTTTCCATAGGCTTTTCTTATTGTGACTACACCATATTTGGCGACCTCGCTAAGTACATCTTCAAACTTATCCGCAGGGGCATTATCCGCATCAATAAATAAAGCTATTTTCTGTTTTAATTCTTCCATTTTGATCTGAGCCTCCTTATTTTTTTTAGCCTACAAAGGGTATGAGCTTAAAGCAACCCTTTATGGAAAAGCTGTCAGTCTTTCCGCCCGATAGATCCTGAAAGGTGTTTTGTAAATCCATACATGCGCTTAATCAATATATTAACCTCTAATATTAATGTTGCCTTAAATATATAATTAGTTTCTGATATCGATGGTCTTGCTCTAATTCAGGTGCTACTTCCACAATAGCCTTCAAACATTCTCCCAACTTCGTAGGTGCCCAAATTTGATTATCAATAATCGCATTCAATAGGCGCAACGAGTCATTGGGAAATTTTTTTGGAATACCAGATTTTTCTAACATGTGTACAGTATAGTCTGGATATTCTATAGGAAGGAGCCAATCATAAACAGCAGATAACGCTGAAGGGAATTCATTACGCGCTGCGATACTTAGTCTTGCCAAAGATACAGAAATGGCATTTGAAGCAAGATTACGTGATTTGGGCCATATATTCCGCCAAAAAGGCTGAATACGATTTTTGTAGTATGACTCACGTTGCTCCCCAGAGCTTTCAAGCGCTTGTGCAAGTGCCTGTGCTGTTTCTTGTAATCCTTCTGGGGGTAATGCCTTTAAGGCATTTTGAAAGTCCTTATTCGAATAACCATCAATATTATTTAATGATACATAAGTTAAAAAAGCTGCATATTGGCTATTATGTTCCCCTAACTCTTTATAATATCTTGCAGTATCAAGGAATTGGGGTTTAAATGCTAATAGTAATGGTTGATATATACGAGGTGACCATAAGAAACCTTCCCAAACTGCTTTTGCTTCAAATTTATCAATATTCCAATCAAATAATGGTAATAGATACTGCTCAGTCCAATTTCGATCAATACGAAATAAGGAAATGAGTCTTGAAGCTAGCAATACTCGGCCATGCTGGAGTTGCTTTATTTTGGTATCACATATTTTTGTAAATATTGTTTTAATATCCTTCGGTAAAGTTTCATTATCGCTTGGTTTAAGTTTAAATAATATATTCAATAAAACCCGGGTTGTATGCCCAATCGGATGATTAAGAGCTTTTGAAAGAGGATCATCTGTCTCAGAATCATCATATTGCATTGCAAGTATACGATTGCAAAGGGTAAAAAAAATAGTTTCATGGTGATTGTATGATTTAGATGCAGCTTCTAACCACCAGCTTATACTATGAATTAATTCCTTAAAAATTTCATCTGGTAGAGTTGTAACTAAGGGTGCTGCAAATTTCCATGATCGGACAACCATATCTTCTTTACTCCATGCTTGAAAAGCTACTCTCCATCGTTCTAAAGGCCATATTTTTTCCTGTGCCAAGTCACATAAAGCATAGAGACAATTATAAAAATAGGTAGTGCATGTCTCGCGCCATGTATCTTCATACCCGAAAGGAAACCGATTTTCAGGCATAGGCTTTTTAAGCCATTTAACTAATGCCTTACGATTTTTGGGTGCAATATCAATTTCACGATTTTCTTCATAGTCAGGATCATCTGAGCTACTCATCCAATGTGAAAACTCCTCACTTTCATTTTTGTTCAATTTCCACTTTGGGTATTTTTTTGATAACCGTGCGAATTCAATTGATGCAACCTTGCCTAATATTCGCCCTCCTTCTTTAATTTTTGCGAGATGTAACCAGATTGATTTATCAACTATATATTTCCAATTTTCTGGATCTATATCATCCCTATACATTTCTCGTGGAGGGCCAGTTAGAATTGCGGATTCGAGTTTATTTCCATCTCCCTTTGTCAGTTTTGCTCCTTGCGAAACAAGTAACCTCATAGTCTCTCTTTTTGTTTCACTAGCCCATAGCCACCATCTCTTTTCACTGAGTAGCCATTTTACCCATTGTTTTGGAGAAATGCAGTCATCTTGACTTGCACCAAACAAAGCTAATCTCTTAAAAGTAGGATAAGGCATATTAAACCAATTAAGAACAATTTGTTTTGCTTTTTCTGGGTTTTGTTTAAAAGTAGCTAACCATGCATCCCTCACTAATTCAACAAGAGCAGTCCAATCATGAAAACCACGATTCTGCCAATGTGGGCTGATTGATGGCAGATCCCAGTGTGACCTGTCACCTTTTTCATTAGCTTCACCCAGATCATGAAATAAATCTAATGCATCACGTAACAATTGCTGTAAATCTTCAAGAAGACAGCTTAATGTCTCATTCCATAGATCTGAATTATTATCACCTAGTGCTGAATAAACATGATCTGAAGCCAACACAATTTCCCAATCAACCATTTCATTCAAAGTCTTTGGCTCAATTAATCTCTCACCTCTTTCACTCAACCTGAAGGGTTTTCTTAAAATTACTTTTGGTGACAGTATTTTTCGTAATTCAAAGCGCAATGCGGCTGTTAATCCATCACGTTTAAACCAATCATACCAGTGGTAAAGACTCAATTCCTTCAGCTGTGATTTGATTTGTCCTGAGAGGAATATACGCCATAGAATATACATATTAGGAGAAGGTATCGCATCTGGGGCATTTAGGCGAATTTCAGCTAATTCACTAATCTTACCTTCCTGTTCAAGACGATGGTACTTTTCAAGTTGTCTCTCAATCACCCAATGCAAATGCGGGTGTAGTCTTCCCCCTTTTTCAGCTAGCCAAATGATTAAGTCTGGATTGTTCATGTGTCTCATCAGCCAGTCGGATAGAGAAGACATAACTTTATCAAATTTGCTGCTTTGAAATTCTCTAGATACTAAAGACATATTTGGCGCAAGCGTATAGGGCGTAGGATGATCCAATAAACTAAATCCTAGGCTAGTATCTGGTTTAGTATTTGGCACAATACCGAAACGACACAAGTCCTCATGTTTAAATCTGTACTCAGAAAAAGTAGATAGCCATGTTAAAGAAGGTACAGGATTAAAGTCGGCAAAATGTTTTGCAGGTAATCCTGATTCATCGGATAAAGCCCAAAGCATACGACCAACGAAATCATCCTGACGTGTACTTTCGGATGGATTAGCAAGAGCATAATTTACTACGATACGTTCTTTACCTAAAATGCCATCACGGTATGTTTCAGCCCAACCCTTTAATGACTTGTGTAAAGATGAATGATCATGAGTGCCCCTTGGTATTTCATATAAGATAGGGATTACACCTTTTGCCTCCCATTCAATCTTTTTCTCTTTATCTTGTCCTGTCTCATATTCACCAAATGCATAAGCTCGGGGTGTTTCTTCCCCTAACATTCTATCCGCAGCTAAAGCATCCATCATATAACGCAATACTGGATCATTGATGCTATATCCAACAAAACAAACTACATAGTTTCGGAACAACTCGCTTACAAAACGTGCAGCCCATCTTTCAGTTAAATAGGCAAGCCCGAAATCCCCACTTGTAAGTACTAAACGGTTAAGGGCATTATAATCATTATTAGGAGGTAATGCGCCATGTAAATATACTAGCCCATCCCATCTACTCATTTTAGGGATTGGTAACATAGGCGCTGAATAAGCATTAACAAAATATTTAGATTTTTTAGCAGCATGCTCGAAGATACGATCGAAATTGGTTGTTACTAACCTTAATGCACATTCACGATTTCGCGCAAGTTGCAGTAATGATGTGTGGGTTTCAATTGCCCCTTTTTTCCTCAAGTTCGGTTGAAGAACTTTACTCAATGCTCTACGAACTTTTACTCTTTGTCCAGGAACACGCCGTTCTAAAAGATCTAATGTAGCGTCGTACTGATCTCGTTTATATGCCTCTTCTTCAATTGGCTCAAAACTAGTTTCAATTTCCCGATAAATTTCATTCACTAAACCTTTAAATCCAGGCAATCCAGCTGGGTATGATATCCCTGCACCACAAAAAAATACGACTTTACCCTCTTCGTGTGCCTGTAAAAGTACATCTGATATATCGGGACCATTTTGTATGAACTGCATCTTGCAACTCCAATACATGTAGAATTGGGTGTACGTTGGTTTATATTTTTGGATTGATGGTATGGGTTTACTTCTAAGGGGGTTGAAAATCAAGAAGAAAAACAGGCTGTAGCTTTTTAGACTTTAGACTTTTAGCCAAAACATATATAAAAGCCAGAAATCAGAGTTAAATAACTTCTAATTAAAGGCAAAGAGAGTGAGCTGAAAGGGGAATTCCAATTATCAATGAACAATTATCAGGGAATAATAAATTCAAGATTTCCGGCGTCGTTTTACAACTATGCAGTGACAGGTCCGGCGTCGTTAAATGACTTCAGTCTTCAGTTAATTACGCCTCGATAAATCGCCAAGACAAGTTACCTTAATAGGAGGTTAAAATTCAATCCAAATTTAATTTTTTAAGCATTTCAACTACACCAAAATCAAACCTTGAGAAAGCAAACCATTTCTTACCTAAATCCTTTAATGAAGCTCCCAGGTGGTAGATTTCTTTTTCATCGATGATAATAAAACGATCATGAGCATATTTAAATGTCTTAATAGTTATGGGCGGATATTGTTCATTATGTTTTATTAAATCCAGTGCCAGTTGTTTTGATATGGTTTTGGTATAGATAGTGGCAGGAATGCCTGACGTTCGTTTGCTGAGTAATGTTAGGACAGAGTCATCGACATAGTTATCAATAAGGATCACTGATTTCTCTGCACCTCGGATTAAATCGCAAGCAAAACTGAATGCATCAAATACCTGACCGTTATAAAATATCCCCTGTCTGGGTTGGATCTCTTTACTTTCAATTACATCCAGGACCTGATCCAATTTATTATCTGTTTCAATTTGTTTTAGCTCAAGAATATCAATCCGCTGAAACAAACCTGCATTTGAAATGAGGAATCGGCGCATCGCAACAAAAGCTCTCATAATCTGAATGCCTACTTCTATGGCTCTATCACTTGTTAAAACTGCTGATAAAGCGCCAACACCCTGTTCAGTAAAAACATATGGAAGCGAACCACCCAAATGCTTCCGTGAAGGTATCGCATTTTGCGATACCATGTAATCTATCTCTTCTTCAGTCAATTGAAACATAAAATCAGATGGAAAACGTTTTGCATTTCTTTTTACCTGTTCCCTTAAACGTATAGGCTTAACCTGATAAAAAACGGCAAGATCTTTATCAAGCATTACCTGGATACCTCGAACAGTATAGATCTTTGATTCTATTAGCTCTAATGATTCAATTTTGTTTTCACCCATGCCTGGTTCCTGATTAATATGGTAGATAAACTTTTATTCAATCCAATCTTATCACTTTTGGAGGTCACAATTTGTGACCTCCAATTATTCAACTCCTCTTGAAAGCTAAAATATGGCACAGGATAGTTAGCGTGATAGATGGTGATGCTCTTTAGTCTCTCCTGTCTGATGTAACATCGCTGTTAAAAAATGACTTTTATATCTCACACCTCTTTGTAAAGGTGTACTGCATTGATTGATTTCTTTTGGCTTGACGCTAAGGATTTACTGCTAAGGGGGTTGAAAATCAAGAAGAAAGAGAGCTGAAAGGGGAGGATTTGAAAGCAATGAAAAGTGAAAACAAATTCAAAATTGGAAAACAGGCTGTAGCTTTTTAGACTTTAGACTTTTAGCCAAAACATATATAAAAGCCAGAAATCAGAATGAAATATCTACTCATGAAAGGCAAAGAAATGTCAAAAGATTAATCAGTAAAAACAATCCCCCTGTTAAATAAGATTTAAAAAATGCCTATTTCAAATCTTTATTTTCGGTGTTTAGCAGCGTAAAGATTCAAGATACTATGCCATTACATGAACTGCTGTCTTATTGAGGAGATGGCCTGTTCCAATAAAGAGGCTTTAATAAACAGGCTTGATCGTTCGGGCACTTGATACAAAATATCAATAACTTCCTGAGGCGTCAGCAGCTCTCTTCTGACAGCCCGCAATAAAAGCCCTATGGTTCCATGAACTTTTATGCCTGCCTTATTTGCAACAAGTCTTGCCGCCGCGTCATCGGTTAGAAAAATATAACCGGGTCTTTGAGATATCACCGCCAGGGCATCTGTTTCACCTATATCGAGCGAGAAATTTTTGCAAAGAATTCTGAGTGATTCTTCCATTATAGGAATTTCTCTAATGACCTTTATGTTTATATCAAGGGAAAGAGGCGCGTATTTTAGTATTTCATCATGAACCCTGGATGGGATTATTACTTTTTGAAAGTCATTAAAGACATGAAGCACATTAAGCTCTGAAAGATGAATTACAGGCCCTGCATCGCAAACAACACAAGTACTGGATTTAATCTTCTCCATGAATTCCCCATTCAATATCTTCGCGGATGAATTTGCTCATCAACTCGGATTGATGGGATTCAAGAAATCGGCGGATGGCTTCAAAAAAGACTTCATTCTCATCTTTAAACCATCCCTCTTTTACTAGGAGGGAAGCTCCTTCAAAAAGTTTTTCCGGAACTTCAGTCTGGATAGTTTTCATTGTTTTCTCTTACCTAAATAGATTTTATAAAGTAATTTTTACAACTACCTGAATAATGGCCATATATTAGATAAAAATTGCTGAACAGTCAAGGACGGCCACATAAAGGAAAGCAAGGTAAAACTGGTTTTTTATTCTCCGAATTTACTCTATTAGTGAAAGACTGGGGTCTGACATTGACATTGACCAACATTTATTTCACAGCTCCTGTTATTTTAATCAAAGACTACTTTTAATCTTATCCTGTGTCTTTGGCTACTCAACCTAAAGTTCAATTTATTAAACAATGGAGGTCACAACTTGTGACCTCCAATACTCAAATTCCTTTTTTGAAAGCTCAAATATGAAATCTGCTGTTTTACAAGATACTGTACCAAGGGAATCAGATGGAAGAAGGTTGTAGGCCTTCAATTACTACTACCCATGGATAATGTTATAACATTGTCTCCATGTTTTTTATATCCTCTTTGAGGAGAGCGTTTACAACAGCTGATCTATCGATACCCTTTTTCGATGCAATTTTTTCTACAACCTGGGAGATTTGATCTTCCAGGTAGATAGGAATATTCAGTTTCATATCCCTATTAAAAAACTTGCCCCTCTCACCTTTAGAAAAATCGTATTCTTTTCTCATTCTTATTCACCATATGTTTTAAGCTCTTTTTTTGTCGCCTTTCGTCCGGATATGATTCTGATTTTGACTGAATCATCCCCTTCTTCACGAAAGTTATGTACTACCACCAATAATCTCCCTTTATCGGATATCCCCAGAGTCAACCATCTTTCTTCATCTTCACTGTGATCAGGATCAAAGATGGAAATAGCCTTTGAATCTTTGAAAACAGTGGCCGCTTTATCAAAAGTTACACCATGCTTTATCAGGTTTCCACTAGCTTTTTTAAAATCCCATTCAAAATTATAATTGATAGTCATAATAACATCCATCCTATTTTAAAGCAAAGGCGCAATTTTCCTATTTTATGTCTTTATAATGGAAATATGTATGGTTGTTAAGTCTCATTAATAAGGTTATTGATTTATATATCTCATACCTCTTTTAAGAGGTGTAAATTCAATGATATTTTTTCGGATTGACGCTTTGGGTCTACTGCTAAGGGGGTTGAAAATCAAGATAATTTAACAATGATCAGTTCTCAATTAGCAATGATCAATAAAGACAAAATCAAGATTCAAGATTTCCGGCGTCGCCAGTGATATGCCGAGACAAGTCCGGCTTCGTGACAAAACTTCAGGCTTCAGTTGTTTACATAAAGGGGTTTGCTGTTGGCTCTTGTTATTTATCTGAAAGAGTCAAAGGCAGCCCCCCTCTTTAATATCACCCGTCATCTATTTAAAACCTGCTTACACACTATATCTTGACCGGTATTTTTGACTCACACGGCACTCCTGTCTGACAGAAACCGCAACCATAAGCCTCTTTGGGCAGACCGAGTTGTTTTTGTGCGTACGCAGATGTAGCATTGCATTGATTAAGACATGCAGTCTTGTCATGACCGGATTTGGAAACAGCCTTTGCCGGGCAGCGCTTTATGCACATTCCGCATGTCCCCTTTGCATAGTAGAGGCAATATGCATGATGATCTGTATAAGGCCGTGGAGTGGGCGGGACCTTTATCTGTGCCACCACTGAGCCACAGCGTATCGCCTTTCCAACCGCGGTTATCAAGCCATCGCACAGCCCAAAGGTACCAAGACCAGCGGCGTAAGCCGCATGCCGTTCGGACCAATGTGAAGCCAAGCCATACTTTTTGCTAATTTTTACTGGGCTGTTGGTGGGGGCGACTGCCGGATATCCGGATTTTGTAAGTATATCGGCGATATGCTTATTTAGTATATCAATAAACTGGCCGCCATAAAACCGTGCCCTTATCCATTTTTCAGATGGAATATCTTTCTTTTTTTTAAGATCCGCCTTGATTGCGTCGGTATGAGGCAGAACAAAGGAGATGATAGACAGGTCAGCAGGCGCAACATGGATATCAGGATAGATCATGTTAAATGCCTCAACAGGGGTCCAGTAAAAGGAGCCTATATCATCCTTGAAGAACTGGAAGATAGGATCATCTCCGCCTGCAAAACCAACAAGCGGCTCATCCCATGCCTTTTCGTTCTCCTTATTCCTGAGGGAGTTATCAGGCGATGTGGCTACATAATCCTTAATGAGGGAGGTGATCCATACTGCATCTATCTCCTTTTTGGGAGGCTCCGCAGCAATTGAAGTCACACTGGACATCGGAACCAGACCGGCAAGTCCGGTCACGGCCACACCCTGTGCAGTGACCTTTAAAAATTCACGTCTGTTAAAATTCGTTTTCATTATTTTTCCTCCATGACTGAAATATTCATGTATTATTTGATCAGAAACATTGTGCTTTATTAAAACACTTGAAAACTAATTCAAAACCTGGACACTTGTAACTGGATGAGTATTTATTTTTTCAATAAGGTTAATTACGGAGTTACTTTTATCTTTGCTGTTTTCATCCCGGAGCTTTGCATAAACCAGGATATTAGTATCCAGGAATGGCTTATCTGGTATGAAGTTCATCTCTTGTATATTTTTTAATTTTATCTACTTTTATCGGGTCTGATACAAACATTTCCAAAGGGTGTTTGCAGACCTTATTCTTTTTTTTATTACTGACGGTATGCCTGGCTTTTAAAAACTCATAAAAATCAAGTAGCTCTGCCCTGGCAACCTCTGGTAACTCTGATATGTTTATATTATTTTCTCGTTTTCGCATCCATTTCTACAGATGAATACAAATTCAATATCTCTCTGATAAAGTTGAGGTGATAATACCATTATTATACTGACGATAGCAAATATTTCTTAAAAGGGTCCCCTTTGACTAATTATTTATCTGAAAGAGCAGGGTCTCTCCCTGATATTGGATAACATTTAATGCCAGGCCCCTGTTAAATAAATTTGAAAAATGTTTATTTCACATCTTGCATTTTTTCATTTAACAGGGTAAAGATTTAACTTTACCGGTGTCGTCCTGGGTCTTCCATCATTGCAAGTCCTTAATGACTCGGCTTTGTTTCAAAAAAACCGCGATTTTCTTTATATAAATGGCAACATATGCCGATATGAATTTCACATATATTTGAAACGAAAAGTCCTGTTTATATCAAGGATAAATACCGTTAAAATAAAACAATCTAAATAATTAAAAGGTAAAGAAGTGGAAGAAAACAAAAGAAGTTCATTAGAAGAACAGCTCAAAAAAATGATTGAAAGTTCCAACAAGAAAAAAGAAGAAAAAGAGAGGCCCAAAACCAGAACCGGGACCGGTAATATTATCCGCCGCAGGGCCGGTGAAAAAGATACAAGGTTTTCCACGCCAAAGACCAGTGTATCCGAGTAAACAGCCGGTTTGAGCTTGAACAGTACCTGTTTAATATATTATTAATTCTCCCCAGACTGCCACTCTTCAAAATAGGGAAAGTCCCCCTGGTTAATGATATATCCAAACTGATACTCAAACCTTCTCCCTACCAGGTGAAAGGATGGGATGCTAAACCTGATTTCAATGGGCTCTTTATTCCATTGTATCTGCCCGTAAATCATATGAGTATCCTCATGTTTAACAGATGAGTCCTTTCTGTAACGGACAATGAATTGTAGATTCTCTTGAGGGAGATCCCTGTCCAGTACTGCGCTCAAAATGGTTTCACCCTTTTCTTTGCCGACCACACCGCCGCTCAGCCTGGGCAGTGCCTCAATTCTTTTTTCATACTTAATGCTTAAATCGTTTAGCAGCTTAATCCATGTGGCGTTGATTTTTTCCAGATCACAATCTATTGCCTGGAGGGTATCCTGCCATAGTAGGTGGCTGCCAAGATTAGTTGGCGCCCCTTCTCTTCCCAGGGCACGCAAGATGTCAGAGAGCGCCTTGTCTCCATAGGTGTTTGAGATCGCCTTTACCCATAAATGCCCCAGTGTATAAACCAGCGCTTCACTATATTTCTTATTAAAGGATGCCATATCAGCCAGATCATCAAATGTTATTTTATTTCGTTTCCACGTGATTGCAGAGATGAGATTCTTTGCCTCAAGCCTTTCTTCATCAGGATACAATGCGTAAGATACATATTCAGCCAGCCCTTCATTAAAAAAAAGAGTACTGTTCCAGTAGTCATTTATTTTTCTGTTTGATTCAAGAATAGCAAAAACATGTGTTGTTTCATGTGCAAATATGCGAAGCCTATCCTCTAACTTTTTTGTCTTGCGGATATCCATCCTGATCTTGTACAGCGCGGCTATACCATCATGTTCATTACTCTGTTCAGTAAGGTCAGCAGCAATGGGGCCGCTATCCTGAGCAGAGAGGAAATCCCTTGTCCTTACATATACCTCATCTGCCCTGCCTATGAGTTCATGGGCTGTTTTTCTGAGGTTCTGTGGATAGGTCAAGTTATAGTGTTCTGTTGAAAAGGTCGCTGTCTGGAATGAGGCATATTGGCCTTTCATAAGATCCTTTTCCACTTCATCTTTCATCAGACGGTCAACAATGGTTACAAAAAAGATTAAAACTGCAATGGAAGTTGCGATACCAATAATTGTCCCGATACGCTTTTTGAAAAACTGCTGATACCACATTGAAAATTGTTCAGCAGGGGTTGTCCATAAAAACCCTGCAATAAGTAGAGATATAATCCCAATGCTGGTATTGATAAAAATCAGTTTCCATGGAACCAGCAGGGTCTGACCATAATACTCCATTTTTGCTACATTAAGGATGTTCAGGTATTCTAAAAAGGGGAGTTTGTCTTTGAATGAGGATATAAATACCCAGATCATTCCAAGCAGCAGCAGTCCAAATCTCCTGAAAAAGGAGAGTAACAGACCGTGGGAGAGCATGATAAAATTGAAGGCTGCCATCAGAAAATAGGCGGTTATAGCAGTCCTTAAATTAAACTGGTCTCCGGTATATGGCTGACTATTAAATAACTGAAGTAACCACTCAGTTAGGCAGCCCAGCATCAGCGACCCGCATAGAATTAAAAGGGCAGCGATGAATTTTGATAAAAACACAGCATTACGACTCACAGGGAGTGAATAGAGGTAGTCGATTGTCCTGTCGTCATGCTCGCGGGGAAACAGCGCATATGCGGTCATAAGACAGAGGATCATTAAAAAAAGACTTATCGGGAACGGGATATCAGGCTCAAGGTATTCGCATATGACACTCCATGACTTTTCATCCAGCCTTCCGGAAAAAGGTTCATATATCAACTGTGCAGTAAAAAATAAAATAAGCAGTATTGCTATGGGAAGGAGTTGTCTTATTTCTTTTTTAATTAAGGTATATCTCATTCTATATTGATCCGTCTTGATATTATGCGTACCGGAATACCAAGGATATCAGATTCATATTCAAGGGCCAGGAACACCCTCTCACCCGAGTTATACTTGCCGGTAAGGCTCCTTTGATTAGTTACAGAACCGCTATAAATTCTCTGTTCCTCTTTAAGAAGCTCTTCAGGGTATATACTGGCCTCAAAAGGGGATATCTTCTTATGAAGAAGCGAGCATATATACCCTGAAGCAGGTATTTGACTAAAATCATAATCGTAAACAATATTGCGTATATTTCCCTCTTTTTTTAATATATTTATTGAACCCTTGAACGCAGGTATTGTTGCAAGCCTTGCCCTGAATTCCGGCTGTGTGGCCATATCTTTTACCCATGCAGTCCATTCAGAGATAAAGGCTTCCCAGTCTTCTCCGGTTGCCTCCTTAAATACAACAGGCATGGGATGGAACATCTCATAAAGGGTTTCCCTGCTGTCATCAGGGATATCTCTCCCGAAAACAGACTTAACCAGTTTAATAACAGCTTCATAACCTTTAGCGCTCTGAAGGTAGGCAAGGCCGGAATAGGCAACTGCCTCCGCAGCCGGCTCACCAAAGCGCTCCCGAAAAACCGGCCACTCTTTTATTGCCTCTGAATTAAGGCCCTGTTCATTAAGGAGATACATGCTCCGAAGCATAAGGGTTTTATGCATATCAGAACCCATTGTAAAACCACCATAGGCCCACCAGCATGCAAAGCCGTCATGAAGCCATTGCTTTGGGGCGTGTCTGGTGCGATTGCGAGTAATATTATCCAGTATTGCCCCCGCAAGATAGGCGTTAAACTTGTCAGTACACCAGTTATCAATATCTTTAAAGTTTGCGCGAACAAGGATGCCGTCATTTGATATCAGTTTTGCTGTTTCAAATTTATCCCTGTCAAGGGATTCTGAATAGGCTATCTTAATGGGTGGGATCTTGCTTACCCCGAGTACTTCCCGTAAATCTGCGATTTTATTTTCAAGATATCGATTAAGGGCTGTGGCATCGGGTTTCATATTGTATTCAAGATATAATATCTCTATGGGTTCTTTTCCACTGGCAATTACCGCATCACTGCTGAACCTGTATGGCTCCTTGACCCTTTTTGATTCGAGCAGTGTAAAGGATAATATGAATCCGATAAAGATTATCCCGATGACCGCTTTTTCTCTCTGGGTCATTGGTCTGGCAAGGTTCTCTGCGATTGAACCCTCATTAATAAGGGATAGAAAGAGTGAAAGCGCAAGCCAGCCTGAGCCCAGCAAAAAGGTTTGAAACAGTTGCCTTGCAGGATAGGTGTATCGTTCAAGGGCAAAATCAGACATAACTAAGGCCAGAGGCCCTTCATTTATAATATTCAACTCTGAAGTTATTGATATTACAAAGAGGAAAAAGGCTAAAATAATGTAAATGGGGATACGAAACCTGCCTGTAAAACCCATTGCAAAAAGGAAGCTCCACACAAAATAACAGAACATGGCGCTTCTTGATAATAGTATGAAAAAAAATTTCAGGCTGACAGGGTCAGAGCGGTGTGAAAGCCCTGATGATATGAGCAGGGTAAAAACAGCAAAGAATAACAGGAATGTTAGACCAATAAAATACTTGATCAGTACCATCTCAATTCTTGAAACAGGAAGGGATTCAATAAAAAGCTGAGTCCTGTTGTGGTACTCCTTTACGACAAGACGATTCCCGAGCACAATAGCGCTCAGAAAGATAAAAAAACGCAGGAAAGAACTCTCCGCCTCAATAAAGCCCATTGTCCTTGGCGATACGGCTGTTCCAAGCAACAGGATTCCAAAGATAAATAATATAAACAGTGTCAGAAAAACAAAAACCACTATGTTCTGGCGAAAATCCTTCTCTGTAAGTATTCGAAGACGATTCATGTTTACAGTGTCCTTATGGGGTCTCTGACCAGTTCTATGAAGATATCCTCAAGTGACATTTTCTCAACAGACCAGTTTCCTTCCCCATAAAACATGGAGGAGAAGATGTCCGGATTCTCTGAGTTTCTTACAACCAGATGTCTTTCGCCATTTAACATCCTGTCCTGGATAATCTTTATCCCATATGACCCTTCAAGGAGAAAAGAGGGCAGCACTATATCACCGCTGTCAACAGGCGGGTGCTTGAGCAGACGAACGCTGTTTGACAGTTCGGACAGGGCCCCCTGATAATACATCTTTCCCTTTTCAATTATCCCAATACAGTTTGCAGCGGCTTCGACCTCATCTATTAAATGTGATGAGAAGAATATTGTACCTGTCTTGTTTTCTGCCTGATCACGCACCATCTCAATAAATTCACGGCGTGCGATCGGGTCAAGCCCTGCGGTTGGCTCATCCAGCAATAAAAGTGAAGGCCTGTAGGCCAGTGCAAGACACAGTGCAAGTTTTGCCCTCATTCCTCCGGAAAAGGTTCGAATCTTGCGGTCTTTGGGCAGATCAAGGCCTTTGAGAAGACGAACATATTCGGCATCATCCCAAGTTGGATAAAATCCGCTTACGAAATCTCCAATAGTTTCAGGTGTCATCCATCCATAAAAATTTTGTTCCTGCGCAACATAGCCGACCCTTTGACGAAGCTCTATATGGTTTTTGCCCAATGGTTTTCCAAAGAGGTTTACAGTACCCTTTGTTGGTTTTGTTATTCCCATGAGTATGCGAATCGCGGTTGATTTGCCCGCGCCGTTCCGGCCAAGAAACCCATACACATCGCCTTCCTTTACAGTAAGGTCAAGCCCGTTCAGAGCCTTCACCTTTCCATAATTTTTTGAAAGGTTTTTTAATTCAATTACATCAGGAATATTTTCGATAAGTTCAAGCGCAGGCAGCTGAGTCTCCTGTAAACCAAATCCTGTATCCATAGATTCATCCTGTTTTTTGAGGTTAGTTTAAAATTCAGGAATCTACATTGCCTTGTTCCAGGGGATGACCCTCAAGATATCAATCCCCATAGTAACCGGATAAAATCAGTCTTGTAAAAAATATTAAAACAGTCTCTGATTTAAGATACTTAATTATAAAACCCGCCTGAGGCAGAAAACCTGAAAAGATTTTTATCTGTTCGAGGCGTTTGTGTGCGGTAAATCAATATGTAAGTCAAAAATAAGATATCATGTTTAATAATTATGGGTTGAAAATGCAAGGGGAAAAATCTGAAAGTATAGGACATACCCTGTAAAAAAAGATTTAGAAAAGGCTTATATCAAATCTTACCTTCGGTATTTAACAGGGTAATCAATTCAAGAGGTCCGCCTTCCTCATGGTTCCTATCGCCCTGAATCGAAACACATATATTTTATTTAAGCCTCGCCTTAAGCCCTTTTATAAATTTCTTTTTGGCCTCTTCATCCATATTAATATGCTTTTTGACTTCCTTCCATGCAGCAGGGCAGTTTTTATATTCTACCTCAACCAGCCCGTGGATTGCCTGGTCTATCTCTTTTTTATTATCCTTTGTGACATCTATCCCTGCCTCTTCAAGGATATCCTTCATGTGCCTCAGATAACATGACATATTGAGCCTCTTTAATAAAATTTAAAATTTAACATGACCCTGTCTCATACATGCTGCATTATAATACTATCCCGGTTTTAATGGCAATGTATTCATCCTCCTTTACCTTAATTGGAGCAGGATTTTTCCCTTGACAGTGGTATACTGGGATGTCCATATTACCCTCATGTCGCTTGATTAGGATAAAATAATTCCGGGGCAGGAGAGAGAGGAGATATGCAAAAAGAAAAGGCCGCAAAGAAATACTATACAGGGTGTGCTTTGTGTTACCACAGTTGCGGGGTTGAGGTAACTGTAGAGGATGGAAAGGTTGTCAAGGTTGAGGGGCAGAAGTCGCACCCGGTTAACAAAGGGATGCTGTGCCCCAAGGGCGAGACCATGATAGAGCACCTTTACCACCCTGAGAGATTGAAGTACCCACTCAAAAAGGTAAATGGCGAATTCAAGAGGATCTCATGGGAGCAGGCAATCGCTGAGATAGGCGAGAAATTCAACCGGCTCAAGGCCGAATATGGCCCGGCTGCCCTTGCATTTTTCTGTGGCTCCATTGGTGTGGAGAACCTTGAGATGGTATCCCTTTCCCACAGGTTCAAGGGGGCATTCGGCTCCCCCAACTTTTTTTCTGTTGAGAGCATCTGTTACAGGATGAGGATCAGGGCAAGGCAGATCACATTCGGGAAGTACCCTGTTGAGGAGATGGATTCTAAACTCTATCTTTTATGGGGGCACAACCCTGACGCATCGGATTTTCCCCTTTCAATGGCCATTGATGAAAACATGAAAAAGGGCGCAAAGGTGATTGTCATAGACCCGAGGCGTATTCCATTGGCCGACGTGGCGGAGATGTATCTCACCATAAGGCCGGGCACAGACGGCGCCCTTGCACTTGCAATGATGCATGTGATCATTAATGAAAAACTCTATGACAAAGAGTTTATTGACAAGTGGACCTTTGGTTTTGATAAACTTGTGCCCCATGTACAGCAGTACACCCCTGAATGGGCAGAGAAGATTACATATATCAAGGCGGATGACATAAGGAAACTTGCACGCCGTTTTGCTACCACAAAGGGGGCGGCCATATTCCACGGCACCTGCACCCAGGATCAGTGTGCAAACGGCACACAGAACGACAGGGCGCTTTCCATTCTTCAGGTACTGACCGGAAACATCAATGTTCCAGGCGGATGGGTGATAAGCCCGAGATTAAAGCTTCAGGATGTAAGCCTCCCCTTCCCCGGAAAACCTCTGGGGGCAGAGGAATATCCCCTTTTCTATGAGCTCTGGGGAAGGACAAGCCCATATGCAGTTATGAATATGGTGCCTGAAAGCGTGCCCTCTAAGATCCGGGCCTTTTTTGTTGCAGGGGGAAACCCCCTTGTGACCATGCCTGACACCAATGCACTCACTGATGCATTTAAAAAGCTTGATCTCCTTATTGTGTATGACCAGTTCATGACAGAGACAGCAGCACTCGCACACTATGTACTACCTGCAAGCAATCAGCTTGAGTTCTGGGGCCTTGCCTACAATTACAATGTGTGCCACTGTGTCCCATACCTCATGCTCAGGCAACCGGTTATAGGGCCATATTACGAATGCCGCTCCATGCGGGAGGTATACACTGACCTTGCAAAGGTATGCGGGTTTGCAGACAAGTTCCCCTGGAAAGAGGATTTTGAGGTGGTTCAAAAGGAGCTTGAGCCATGCTCCCTGAGCTTTGATTTTTTACGTGAACACCCTGAAGGGGCCATATACCAGGAAAAGGAATATACCCTTGGCGAGCGTTCATTTGCCACACCATCAGGCAAGATAGAGATATACAGCCAGGCATTTAAAGATGCAGGGTGGGAGCCTTTGCCTGTGTACCGGGAACCCGACAAGAGCCCACAGGGCTCTTTATGGGCAGAGCTGGGAGCGAAATACCCCCTTATCCTTTCAACCGGGACAAGGGATTTCTATTACAACGGGAGCATGCTGCATAATATGGAGCATCTTAAACAACGATCTCCTTACCCGAAAGCCGAGCTAGGCGCTGAAACCGCAATAAAATATGGGGTTAAGGATGGCGACGATGTAATAGTTGAGACTGACAGGGGATATGTCAGGATGAAGGCGGGTGTGAGTGACAGGATCATGGAGGGTGTGGTGCTTGTACCGCACGGTTGGCCGGGTGAGGGTAACTGCAACCGGCTGACCGACTGCAACTGCAGGGAACCCATAATTGGATATCCACAGTGGAAGGGGCTCCTGTGCAGTATCAGGAAGGCGTAAGAATCTCTTTGTGCCATATAGATATTCACAGCACCATTGATGTGCGGTATAAATGGCGCTTAACATGTCGCCCCGATGGGGCTGAAAAAATGACGCAAATATAGCGCTATTAATATGCCGCGCCAATGGCGCTATCATTTCTGTATTTCGGTTAATACAAAAAAATCAAAAAATGATTTTAACCCCGAAGGGGTGGCATGTTAATAGAAAACATATTATCAAACAATACAAGCCCCGAAAGGGGCGATATATAGCCATTGGACAGATAATCACAGACATTAGACCCCATTTATTTGAAGCCCCTCTTTCGTGTTATTGTTTTTCGGATTTTGCACCCACACCGCAATTTGCTCCTGCCTTATATACAACACAATAAAACTCTAATAGCTCAAATATGCTGCATGATAATTGCATTACAGAATATGAAATGTTCATAATGATTTCTAATAATGTAACATGTTGAATTAAAAGATTATTTATTTTCGATTAAAAAAGGCCAAGCATAAAAAGGTGTATAAAAAGAATACATTACTGGCCAGTAATCTGTACAGTTAAGATGAAAGGAGCTTGATTCCATGCAGGTTAAAAATATGAAAAAATGCATATCAAATATTTGGGGCTGTGCCGGATGTTATCTGCTGCCAATGGTTTTTATTACAGGGTTACTCCTGATCAATGGATGTAATGGTGGATCAGGGTCATCCGGGGATACCCCGCCTGCTGTTATCAATAATGGTGACCCTGTGCAGGGTGATGAGGATGATGAAACCGATGATGAAGTTGAAAGCCCTACCCCTGTATATACCTGGGACCCGTCAGCATTCAGCCATGTCTATGATGTTGGGCCGGGTAAACAATATGCTGAACCGGGGGAGGTCCCGTGGGAGAGCATTGAACCCTCCACCCTTGTGCGCATTTACTATCGCACTACGCCCTATCAGGCCAAATGGGTAATCAATGTCGCGGCAACTGCTCTATCGCCGGTAGTGGTGCTGGGTATACCTGAAGGGGATCAAAGGCCAATCATAAGCGGTGATGATGCCATAACCCGCACTGAACTAGATTACTGGAACAAGGTGAGGAGTATTATCAAGATCGGTGGGTCAAGCATCCCTGATAACCCCGCTGGCCCGTCATATATCTATATACAGGGGCTGGACATAAGAAGTGCAAGGCCAGGTTACCAGTTCACAGATGACTCAGGCGCGACCCAGGAATACAGCTCCAATTCGGCTGCTATCCATATCGAGGAAGGATCTGATATCACGATCCATGACTGCCTGATTCATGATGCGGCAAACGGACTCTTTTCAGGCTCTGCATCTTCACGTGTCAGGGTAAGCGGCAATTATATTTATGATAACGGTATTGAAGGCAGCATCTATGAGCACAACTCCTATACTGAAAGCCTTGGTATTGTGTTTGAGTACAATCACTATGGCCCACTTCGGACAGGTTGTCTCGGGAACAACCTCAAGGATCGATCCTCCGATACAGTCATCAGGTACAACTGGATAGAAGCAGGTAATCGCCAGCTTGACCTTGTAGAGACAGATTATGATCACATAGCAAACGACCCGGCATATGACGAGACCTTTGTATATGGCAATGTGCTTATAGAACCGGATGGGGCAGGCAACAGCCAGATCATGCATTATGGTGGTGATGGAGGGGATACTGATATGTACCGCAGGGGTACGCTCTATTTTTATCACAACACGGTTGTCTCCACACGCAGCGGTAATACCACGCTCATGCGGCTGAGCACAGTGGATGTAACCGCCCTTGTATTCAACAATATCATCTACGCATCAGCAGGAGGCGAATACCTTGCCATAACGAGCGGGAATGGTCAGACCGAGCTAGAGCATAACTGGCTCCCGGAAGATTGGCAACTTACCCATGAATCAGAACTTGATCCTGGTGCAATAGTGGCTGACCTTGGAAACATAGAAGGAAGCACTCCTGGGCTTATCGATTTTAGTGCGCAGGATTTCCATCTGTTAGCGGGATCACAGGCGCGTGGCAATGCAGGTAGCCTGCCAGCAGAGGTGGTAAACTATCCTGTGGATCATGAGTATGTGCGGCACCAATCCATTGAGTCGCGTCCTTCAGGTTCTGTTTCTGATATAGGGGCTTTTGGATATTGATTATGAAGCGATCAGCCATCAGCGTTCAGCTATCAGCAAAAGATATATAAGAAAGGATTTGACTGGTAGCTGATAACTGAATACTGAACGCTTAATCATCATTTTTATTCTTTGTGGATGAACGATCACTATCCTGGTAAATATTTTTATTTATCTCTTTTCAACCATTATACTGCCGCTGAAACTCTCCAGGGATAATTCAGGGCCGCCATTACCTGCAATACCTTTAATATTTTTGTTGTCTATCTTGCCTGACAGGGTTATTGCAAAATCAGTATTTATGCTGCCGCTAAAGGTCTTTGCGGTAACACTAAACCCTGAATCAGCCGGGAGTTCTATCCTTATACCCCCGCTGACCGATTTATATGAATGTACGCCATGGCCCAGTATGTACTTTGCCCTTATGCTGCCACTCACTGTTTCAGCCCTGGCCCCTTTTACCTCTGAACCTGACATTAAATCTATACCACCGCTCACGGTCTTTGCGGACACAGCACCCATGAGCTCATTCACTGTTATTTTACCTGAAACCGTTTCAAGGGTTGCATCATCTGCAGCACCTTCAAGATATATGCTGCCGCTGACACTATTTGCTGTTACATCCTTTACAGCGCTGACCACCTTTATCCCACCACTTACAGTCTTCGATTTAAGATCACCGCCGATAGAGCTAACCCTGATATCCCCGCTTACTGATTCCAGGGAAATTTCGGCCTTATCCGGTACAATCAATTCATAATCAACAGAAGATCTATTACCATCGAAACCGGAGAAGAAGTTAAAATGGAATGATTTATCATATTCGGTATTTATGCTTATGCGGCTGTCATGGGAATCTATATCAACATGTATCTTATCAAGCTCTTTTTGGGAATCAGCCCTTTTCCTTGCCTCAATCTTTATCTCATTCTTATCCCATGTTGTAACAGCAATATTGCCGGATATGTTTTTTAACCGCACCGCGCCATCCCGTTCAAGGGGATATTGTTTATTGATAACCTCCTCGACATCTGCATAAGCAAAGAGCGAAAATAGAGCCAATAAAACAAATATTATTGAGATACCAGCCGACCTTACCTTTTTCATCTTATTCTCCTTTTTCTGAATGGATTCATCTCTATTCATGGTGACAATCAATTATTTATCAGTTGATCCAGTATTCCATAACAACACCATCCTTTATCTTGAAAGAGATGGTTTCCTTTGTATCTTCGGAGGTGTTTGAATTGAAGATCAGGAACAATGAGAAATGTTTTGTCGTATGTTTGTTATTTTCATACACCATGAGCTCTTCACCGTCCGGATACTGCTTTTCTCTGTCAGGCCTTCCAAAGGTGTCTATTACCCATTCCTTTGTTGTAACCCCTGGTTCAATGCTGTTTATCCTGCTGTTTGATTCTGAATAAACCGATGATGAGTTTGTGGTATGAGACCCGTGGCTGATCATGCAACCTGTCAGGAACGTACCGGTTGACATGATAATAAATAATAAAAGCGCCTTTTTCATTTTTCCTTCTCCTTTTTGTTTATATAGTGGGATTCTGTTAACAGTCCCCTGATATTCTGGCCTTCTATCCCTGCATCCTTTCTGCACAGGGCGGTTTTTATGTGGGGGGGTATACTGTTTCCCGAAACACCTTTTTGCCCTGTTCATCAGAAGCCTGGATAGAAGGCTGAACGGGTGACTAAATAAACGACACCCGCATGATTAAAAAAACTCAAATTATTTTTGAGATCCTTGTTCAGATGGTTTGTAGGGAAAGCATAATGTGTGCCATATTCGGCACACATATTTTTTATCTTAAATATCAAAATGTTGTGAGATAAGTGAAATAAATATAATGGAAAGGGGTTAATATGAAAATGGTTTTTACAGCCACTAAATAGCGGTTCAGGTCATTCGCCGATGATCTTTACCAGCACTCGCTTCTTTCTCCTGCCGTCAAACTCGCCGTAAAAGATCTGCTCCCAGGGGCCGAAATCAAGCCTGCCATCAGTTATTGCTACAACAACTTCCCTGCCCATGATCTGCCTTTTCATGTGGGCGTCCGCATTGTCCTCGCCGACATTATGCCGGTACTGTGAAACAGGTTCATGGGGTGCAAGTTGTTCAAGCCATTTTTCATAATCATGGTGCAGGCCTGACTCATCATCGTTTATAAAGACCGATGCGGTTATATGCATAGCATTGCAGAGGAGGAGCCCCTCTCTGACCCCGCTTTCCTTCAGGCACACCTCAATATCGGGTGTAATATTGATAAAGGCCCTTCGGGTGGGCACATGAAACCACAGCTCTTTTCTATATGACTTCATAAAATCTCCAGCACCTCAAACTCCTGGAGCCCGCCAGGTGTTTTTACCCTTACCTCATCGCCCACCTCGCTCCCGATAAGGGCCATGCCTATGGGTGATTTTACAGATATCCTCCCCCTGTCAGGGTCTGATTCATATGGCCCCAGGATCTGGTATTGCACCTCTTCCTCCGTTTCCATGTTGTAGAGCAGTACTGTCCTGCCAAAGACCACCCTGTCTTTTGGTCCGTTTTCAAAGTCTATAACCTCTGCCTGACCAATGGCCGATTCCAGTTCAATTATCTTGCCTTCAAGAAAAGACTGCTTTTCCTTGGCAGCATGATATTCTGCATTCTCACTCAGGTCCCCATGTTTTCTGGCCTCTTCGATAGCGCGGATATTATCCGGACGCTCAACCTTTTTTATGTGTGCAAGCTCTCCCTTAATCTTATCAAGACCTTCCTTTGTAAACGGGATCCTCTCCATAAATGCTCCTCCATGAAATATTTAGGAAATCAGCTCAGGAAAACCTTAGCCAATGTATAATTATTGCTCAATTCATTCTGTCTGTGACCGAGTAATTACCCTGTCATGTTGTTTGTTTATTGCGTGCCCTATTTGCCGTTATTCTTCCTGACATAAACATCATCCAGCACTTCAGGATCAATGGCAAGGTCTGTCTCCCCCACCTTGAGTACAAAGGCAGGATAAGTCTGATGAACCTTTACCACCTCACCCGGTGTGATTCCAAGGTCTGTGAGCCTGTCAAGGCGTGAATGGTGTTTTGTAGAGACATAAACGATCCTTGCTGTTTCGCCAGACTTTAATCTGTTCAGAGGCATAATTACCGGCTGTATGTTCTGCTCAGCCCTTTTACAGCAGGCGCCCGGCGGGATATGCCTGCCGTGAGGGCATTCACGCGGGTGGCCGAGCAGGGTACATATGGCGTCCAGTGCCTCATGACTCAGGCAGTGTTCAAGGCTGCATGCGGTTTCTTCCATGGGTTCATCCCCTATTTCCATGACATCTGTAAAGAGCCTTTCAGCGAGCCTGTGTGCCCTGATGAGTTTTCTGGCAATCTCCTCCCCCTTCTGGGTAAGGTTTATCTCATCTCTGACCTCAAACATGAAATCATCATCTATAAGCCTGTCAATGACCCTCTCTGTCACCTTCGGGGTCTCTATTTTCAGAAGATCAGATCTTTTTACAGAGCCTATCTCCTTGCCACACCATATGGATTCAAGCACCTCATCAATCTCTTCTTTTGTCAGCAACATCTTTTTCTCCTTTGATTACTCTCTTTATCCAGTCAATGATGCCGGATCTTTCAATTGTGCTGTATCCGCAGTGCGGGCAGCAGATGCTCCTGCATTTTTTATTAATTGGACACCCCCTGCACTCATTTTTATCAGGGTCAAATTCGTATCCGCACAGGGCGCATTTCATAGGCTCACCTTTAAGGCGCGAAGCAGAAGATTAAAGAGCCCTCCGAACAAAAAGGCAAAAACAAATATAAAGGATACAATGAGGGAGGCTGTCCTGATGCCGCGCTCCTTGATCATTATTAACATATTGGCTATACAGGGCACAAAAAGGGTGATGGTAACAAGGGCCACGAGCATCTGGATCGGATCCAGGTTTCCCCCCTTTACCACTAGCACTGCCGCATAATCCCTTCTTAAAAAGCCCATTACAAAGGCGCCGGCAATATCCTTTGGAAGCCCGAGGAGATTTACCACAACAGGGGCAGCCAGGTCCTGTATCAGGGTCAGGGCGCCAAGTTTATCAAGGGTAAAGAGTATGATTGTACCCAGCATGAAAAGGGGCACTGCCTCCTTCAGGTACCATTCGATACGTGCAAAGGTCTTTATAATGATATTGGATACCTTTGGTATCCGTATAGGTGGGGTTTCAAGTATGAAGTCGGATTTCTTTCCCGGTATTACTATTGATGAAAAAAAGCCAACCACAAGAATAACGAAAATAATGACGGTGGCCCAGATAATGGTGGCCCAGGGGGATATGGTTGATGTCCCGCCAAAGATCACACCAAGCTGGGCAGAGCAAGGGACAGCAAGGGCCAGGAGCAGTGTAATAATAATCCTCTCTTTTTTGCTTGGGAGTATCCTTGCTGTAAGGGTTGCCATGGTCGCGCACCCCAGGCCCAGTACCATGGGTAAAACAGCGGTGCCGTTAAGGCCGATTATTCTGAATATCCTGTTAACCATAATTGCAAGTCTTGGCATGTACCCTGAATCTTCCATAAGACCAAAGATCAGAAAAAAGAAGCCGACAATGGGAAGCACTATTGCAATGGCATAGGTGAATGCCATGGTAAAGATACCATATTCGCCGATCAGGAAATCTCGTATGAGCGTATTATCTGTTACAGAATGCACAACCCTTGTTAAAAAAGGGTTGATATATTCACCGAACACGATGTTCTCCATAAAATCAACACAGGTGCCTGCGCCAAATTCACCCACGATCTTGTATGTAATGTAAAGCACTGCAAGCAGGATGGGTATACCCCATACAGGGTGCATGGAAAGCCTGCCAAAGGTCTGGGCTATATTGTGATCCCTGGCCCGTTCATCCTTTGTCTGGACCTCCTTCATGATCTCATCCACCTTTGCCATCCTGCGCTTGTTTATAAGATAGCTCAAGGGTGTGGGGCTCATTGACTGTATGGATGATCTTATCGCAGACACCCTCTCTATCGCCTCTTTACCGTATCTGATTGAAGACCATTCATCTATGCCATGCTCTCCTTCAAGGAGCATTATGGCAATTAACCTGGATATCTTTTCAGGGAAAAGCCCCTGTATCTGCTTTATTCCCGATTCAAGTTTATCACCGTAATCAACTGTTATCTTCGGTTTCGCAGGGTTTGAGATGCCCTTTATAATCCCGCTTATCCCCTCCCTTCGTGTGGCAACAGTGGGGATAACCTCGGTTCCGAGGATCTGGCCGAGTTTTTTTGTGTCTACATTAATACCCCTGCTCATTGCCTCATCAATCATGTTGATGTCCAGTACAAAGGGGATCTCCATTTCAGAAAGCTGTATGCTTATGGAAAGGCCTCTTCGCAGGTTTTTTGAATCTGCCACCTGGACAACCATCTGTGCATTTTCGTCAAGGAGTATGTCGCGTGTAACCCTTTCATCTTCTGACTGGGGAATGAGGCTGTTGGTGCCAGGGGTATCAATAACCAGGTACTTTTTTTTACCGCCGAAACGAGAGAATGCCCTTGATACCTCAACGGTTGTCCCGGGGTAGTTGGAGACCGTTACATATTTACCGGTCAGGAGCCCAAAGATTACACTTTTCCCGACATTGGGGTTCCCGACAAGTATGATCTTGTCCCTCTCCATGTAATCCAGCTGTTTTTTGGTATCATGACCGCTCGGGCTCAATATTTCCTCCTGAACACCTTTACTCAATGAAAAACCGGATCGAAAAGTGATTAACTGATCGATCCGGGTATATTGGTAAAACAATAATAGTTAAAAAACGGTTCTGGATTATAGGTGGGTAAACATGCTATGTCAAGTAATAAGCCCTTGCAGGCCTCGGTATCTTATCATGTTGAAAAACATTTAATAAACAGGGATTAATGTCGGCAGATTACCCGGAAATATCAGAGTGGGTATGCGGCACCTCTCCATGATCGTGGGTATGGACATGGCTGTGTGCGATTTCCCCCCCCTCTTTTGAAATCCTGCCCTCTATCATGCCGTATATTACCCCGGTGGTATGCCTGATAAAATCCATGTCATGCGAGATGATTATAGCTGAAACCGCAATAGATTCAAGGAGATGGATTATTTTATGGGTTGTGTCAGGGTCAATGCCTGAGGTTGGTTCATCAAGCAGCAGGATATCCGGTTTCATGGCAAGCACTGTTGCAAGTGATACAAGCTTTTTTTCTCCACCCGAGAGTTTATATGTGATCCTATCCTCAAAATCCCCTATCCCGAGGTCAGAAAGCACCTTCCTGGATATCTCCTTTGCCTCCTGAATGCTTTTCCCCTGATTCAGGGGGCCGAATGCGACATCGTCAAGCACTGTGGGGCTGAAAAGCTGGTCATCAGGGTCCTGAAAAAGGAGGCCGACCCGCTGTCTTATCGGAAAGAAGTCCTTTTTATTTGTCATCTCCCTTCCGAAGATTACAAGTCTGCCGCTGTCCGGTCTTAAGAGCCCCATTATCAACCTGAACATGGTGGTCTTTCCGCTTCCGTTTGGCCCGATCAGGCCTAGCCTCTGCCCCTTTTTAAGGCAAAGGTCAAGATCTTTAATCACCTGCTTACCGGCAGGGTATGAATAGGAGATCTTTTCCAGGGTTATGAGTGTATCTGTTTCTGTCATCTTGCAAAGATAATAGCAGTAAGGGTAAAAAGAAAGATGATAATAAAAATAAAATCCTCACCCGTTATATCAAACCCGGTAAGGTCATAAAACCTGCCCTGAAAGCCCCTGCAGAGCATGGCGGAATGCACCCGCTCTGCACGGTCATGACTTTTAACAATCAGCATACCTGCCAGGTAGGCATAGGAACGGTATGTATGCAGGTTTGTACCGGGGCGGAATCCCCTTATCTCCATGGCCTCTTTAAGTTTTCTGTATTCATTCAAGATAGTATGGATATATCTGTAGGAAAAGATAAAGAGATTTACTATCTTTGAAGGCAGACCCAGCGCCCCCATTGCCCTGCCCATGGTAAACACAGGCATTGTGGCTGTAAGTGCAATAAGAACAGTAATTATGGCATTTGATTTTATTGTCAGGCGAAGGCAGTATATGAGCCCCTCCAGTGAAATATCAAGCGGCCCAATATGTATAAGAACCTCTCCTTTTATGGTGAAGGGGAGAAATAGCCACAAAAACAGGATGAAAATATTTGCATAGAGAATGCGTGTCAGGAATTTTTTAACCTGAAGCCTGGCCAATGCCGTGATTATAAGCGCGGTAATAAGGCCAAGTAAAACAGGAAGAGGCCTGCTTGAAACTGAGACTACCAGTGAAAAGGCAAATGCAGAGAGTATCCTTACCCTGGGATCAAGCCTGTGTATTATGGAACGTCCTTCTGAAAAGCCTTCATTGATATTCATCTTCTGCAAGCCTTTGATTCTGAGCCCGATGCAATTATGTATCAGGATTTCTTTGCCGTAGGCAGCATCACCTGTGGTTCAGTAAGAAGGAAACCCCCTTTTTTAATCCATGTTTTTAATATCTCTGCCACCTCGACAGCCCTCACATATGAAGAAAGGGGGACTGTAGGGATATCCCTGCCATCGAATTTTATCATGCCGCTTTTAAGCTGGGCATAGCTTACCATGGCAAGCGGCTTTGACTCGCCGTTCGGATAGTCATTGCCATAGTCAACAACGCGGGTGAAAATATCCTCATCGGCGACACCTGTAAACCTTGCCATATCTTCATTTAGTATGGGTATAGGCACACCCAGCCCTATGTTAATACTGCATCCATAACCCAGCATGCTTACACCTGCAATCCATTTCGGGTCCATCTGTTTCATGTCACCCATTACCATGAGGGTGCCTGCGCCTGAAAGAGGGGTGCCATTTTTTGCCCTCTCTGCGTTAGGGTTATGCTGCGTGCCAGGGCCTATGATATAACCCTGTGCCCCTCCCAGAAAGATCCTTGTTCCCATACCCAGTGTAAGGTAATAGGGGTCGTTAAATAGAGGGCTTACACAGCCGGCAGTTGCATAGTTTGCATTACCGGCCTTTGGTTTCAGGACGCCCATGTATGTATAGATGGTCTTTGCGGTCAGGTTTATTGCGCAGTTATAATTCTGGTATGCATTCCTGGGGTTCAGCATGGTTGCATAAGGCAGCTCGGAAAGGGTGATCTTCTTTTCATACTCCTTTCTCGGGTAGCAGTCTGTGCCATATGATGTTGCCCTGAGTGTAACCTTTTTACCGGCAATAAGGTCGTGTATGACATGACCTCCGCCATACTTGAACTGACCGGGATACACCCCGTTCAATGGATCATCCTCTGCAACCTCTGTTGCACCGATATATGCATCAACCGCAGCTATGCCTCCATAGGCCGGGACATTGTTGAACCACACCTTTGATGCCCTGAGCGCCGGTTTTGTATGTCCAAAGTTTATAAATGCCCCGGAAGAACACATTGGAGAAAAGGTCCCTGTTGTGACAACATCTATTTCTGCAGCGGCAGCGCCGGCGCCTCTCTGTTTAACAATCTCTGTCATCTCATCTGCCCTGACAACAACTGCCTTTCCTGATCTGATCTTTTTATTTATCTCTTCTATTGTTCTGGTTGTCTTTTTAATGGCCACCTTATAACTCCTCCGGGTCGTTACTGGTTTATGTCTCTTTTTCAAAATACAGCGGGGAGCAATGATAGTTCCAAAATATAGATAAGACAAGAAAAAGTTTATGCTGAAAAACCGTGGGGAGCAGTGTCATGTTGTTTGCTTGACATTTATCCACCCTTTTTATAAGCATTAAACCTTTCCCGGCTGAACATTGTTTTCATATGGCGCATCACCGGGGATTGCCTGTTTAATTTAATGGAGCAGAGTATGGGTAACACAGTATATGCCGGTAACATAAAGATAGATGAAAAAGGGCCTTTTTTTATCATTGCCGGCCCCTGCGTTATAGAATCGGAAGAGATAACAATGAGGGTGGCCTCTTTTTTAAAGGAGACATCTGAAAAGCTTGATATCCCGATCATATTCAAGACCTCCTATGACAAGGCAAACAGGACATCGGTTACCTCATACAGGGGGCCCGGGTTAGAAAAGGGCCTTGAGATTATCATTAAGGTAAAGGAGCGGACAGGACTTCCCGTGCTTTCGGATATCCACAGCCTTGATGAGGTGGAGAGGGCTGCCTCAGTGCTGGATGTGCTCCAGATACCGGCCTTTTTAAGCAGGCAGACAGACCTCCTTGTAAAGGCAGGGAAATCAGGAAAGACGATTAATATCAAAAAGGGGCAGTTTGTATCACCTGTTGATTTTGAACAGGCGGTCAAAAAGGTGCTCTCAACCGGTAACAGAAATATCATGCTCACGGAAAGGGGTACATTCTTCGGGTATAATAATCTTGTGGTGGATTTCAGGGGTATCCCCATTATGAAAGGGTTCGGATTCCCTGTTGTCTTTGACGCCACCCACAGCGTTCAGCTGCCGGGAGGAGATGTCACATGCTCTGGCGGAGAGAGAAAATATGCTGCATATCTCGCCCGTGCAGCAGTGGCTGCCGGCGCTAACGGGGTATTTATGGAGGTGCACCCTGACCCTGACAACGCACTGTGTGACGGCCCCAACTCCTTGCCTCTTGAAGAGGTAAAACCGCTTCTGATACTGCTCAAGGATATCCACTCCCTTGTCAACTGACCCAAAGGAGAAACTGGTAATGATAGAAAACAGGGCAAAGGAAATAGCGCTCCTTGTACTTGATGTGGATGGCGTAATGACAGATGGCCGCATAGTTATGAATGACCTTGGGCAGGAAATAAAGTATTTTAATGTAAAGGATGGACACGGCATAAGGCTTTTACTTCATGCGGGTATTGATGTGGCCATTATTACCGGCAGGGAGTCTGAGACAGTAAGGTTGAGGGCCGCTGACCTGGGGATTACAAGAGTCTATCAGGGTATCAAAGAGAAGGAAGCAGTATGTAAAAAGATAATGGCTGAAAAGGGTCTTGAAATGGATCAGGTATGCTGCATGGGGGATGATCTCCCTGATATCCCCATGTTAAGGTGTGCCGGGCTCCCTGTTGCCGTGGCAGATGCCACCATTGAAACCCGTGATGCTGCCCTTTATGTAACAAAGGCCCCGGGAGGGTTTGGCGCTGTAAGAGAGGTGTGCGAGATCATCCTCAAGGCAAAGGGGAAATGGCCGGAATTTAAGGGGAATAATGAAAAAACCAAATTAGGCTTTACATAGTAAAAATGTATCTGGTATAATTATTGCATTATGGCGAGGCTCTCAAAAAAATCGTTGCCATTAATCGGGGTTGTTCTTCTGTTATCTGTTATCGGATTTTTTGTAATAAAAACCGATACAAGAGAATCAGAGAAGGAGATACCGGAGGTGACAATCCCAAAGGCGGATATCAGTTCAGAAAATTTTATTGTTACTGAGAGTGATCCCGATAAAGGGACAAAACTGATACTTGAGGCTGATGAAGGCAGCTATTCAAATGAAAAGGATGGTGAAATAGGCAGTTTCAAGGGGTTCAGGATGAAACACCAGACAAAAGAGGCCCTTGATTTTGAACTTGAAGGGGAGAGCGGGGAGATTGACAGGGAAAAAAATGAGATTTACCTCTCCGGCGGGCTTAAGGGTAAAACAGCAGAGGGGTATCTCATTTACACTGAGCGCATAACGATTCAACAGAATGAAAACTGTATAAAATCCGATGAGGCTGTTACGGTTGAGGGGCCTTTTTTCAGGATAACAGGCAAGGGGTTGTTTATGGATATGGAAAAGAAAACACTGGAAATACTCAAAGATGTAAATTCGGTCTTTTATAAAAGGGCCATTGATTTATGAAACGTATACACAGCATTTTACTGATATTCATATCCTTTTTTATAATGCTTCCCGGTACCTCCCACCCGGAGACAAAAAAGTTTGAAAATATCTTTGACGCTCAGGACGGGGAGATAAAAATAGAGTCTATCTCCTGGAAATTGGACATGAAAGGGTCAAAGGTAACCTTTAATGGGGATGTAAAACTTGAGGGTTTGAAGATTGAAGGTGATGAAATTACCATGTCCTGTCAGAGGCTTGAGGTTTATTTTAAAAACACTGATAAGGATACATCCATAGAATCAGGCAAATACACCATAGAAAAGGTGATAGCGACTGAATCGGTAGTTGTAGAACAGCCTGCCAGTGGCAGCTACGTAACAGCAAAAAAGGCTGAATATTTTAAGGAATCCGAAAAGATAATCGTTACAGAGGTCCCTTATTTCAAGTATTTCAAGGATGGTAAAATCCATGAAGGGCATGCCCCAAAGATAATAATTGATATCAAAGAAGGTACTTACAGCGCTGAAGGTACAAAAGAGGATAAGGCAACATTGTCCCGAACCGGAAAGGATGAAAGGTAACAGGATTGTCTATACCGGTTGAAAAACTAGAGGCAAGGGATGTTGCCAAGATATATAAGGGTAAAAGGGTAGTTGATAGAATAAATATCAGCATAGAAAGGGGGAGTATTGTAGGCCTCCTGGGTCCGAATGGCGCAGGAAAGACGACCACCTTCTACATGATGATAGGTCGCGTAAGGCCGGATGAAGGAAGCATCCGGCTCGATGGTAATGATATAACAGATGATCCCATGTACATGCGGGCAAGGAAGGGGATAAGCTACCTCCCCCAGGAACCATCTGTTTTTAGAAAACTGACTGTTTATGAGAATATGCTTGCGGTTGTAGAAGGAAACAATTATTCTTCAACCGAAATCAAAGAGAGGGTCAACAGGTTTCTTGATGAGCTGGATATTAAAGACCTGTCTGGTCAGAAGGCATCATCCCTTTCCGGCGGAGAAAGAAGAAGGCTTGAGATCTCAAGGGCGCTTGTATCGGAGCCCAGGTTTATGCTGCTGGATGAACCCTTTGCCGGGATAGACCCGCTTATTATTAATGATATAAAACAGATCATTAGAAGGCTTAAAGAAAAGGGGATAGGGATTATTATTACGGATCACAATGTTAGAGAGACCCTTGATGTATGTGATTCCGCTTATCTGGTCAAACAGGGGAATATAGTTGAATACGGGTCACCCGAAGATATACTGAACAGCAGGATTGCAAGGGATGTATACCTGGGTGAAGACTTTAATATGTAATGACAACATTAATGGAATAAAAACAAGGTCAAATGGCGCTTCAACTTAAACAATCTCTAAGCCTCTCCCAGCAGCTCATAATGACTCCACAGCTGCAGCAGGCTATTAAACTTTTACAGCTATCAAGGCTTGAACTGCTTGAAACCATTACACAGGAAATGGAGACAAACCCCCTCCTTGATGAACAGTCACCAGGGGATACAGACGGCGATAATATTGAGATCGTTGAGGATGCCATTGCTTCGCCAGTAGAGCAGCCGGCAAAAGAGGTCACCATAGATGAAAATGCCACAAACGATACTGTAGACTGGGAGTCTTATATCTCAGAATACAATACCGGTTGGGCTGATACCCCATACCAGGGAAAGGAGGCCCCTGCCTTTGAAAATATGAACCAGGAGAAGACAAGCCTCAACTCTCACCTGATGTGGCAGCTTTCCATGAGTCATCTTGATGATAAACATAAAGATATAGGCATTCAGATCATAGGAAATATAGATGAGGACGGCTATCTCCAGATATCCATTGAAGAGCTTTGCGAGGAAACCGGGTGTGCTGAAGAGGAGGTTTTATCTGCCCTCAGTGCAATACAGAATTTTGATCCGATCGGGGTTTGCGCAAGGGATACAAGGGAATGCCTGCTTATCCAGGCCAGGTTCCAGAACCTGACTGGAACGATTGTCGAAAAGATAATCATGGATCATATGGATAACCTGGAAAACAAGAGGTACGACAAGATAGCCAGGGCTCTTTCCATAGGCATGCCAGAGGTCTTTAAGGCAGTTGAAATAATCACCAATCTTGAACCAAAGCCCGGCAGGCTTTACAGTGAAGAGGATACAATATATATAAGCCCGGATATCTACGTGTTCAAGGTGGGGGATGATTATGAGATTGTCCTGAATGAAGATGGTCTGCCCAAGCTTAAAATAAACAGCTATTATAAGGAAATACTTAATAATGATAATGGGTCTTCCCCCGGCAATGACAAGACAAAGGAGTATATACTGGACAAGATGAAATCAGCCGCATGGCTGATAAAAAGCATCCATCAGAGACAGAGAACCATCTATAAAGTAACTGAGAGCATAGTTCAGTTTCAGAGGAAATTTTTTGACCACGGAGTTACCCACCTGAAACCACTTGTCTTAAGGGATGTGGCCGAACATATACAGATGCATGAGTCTACAATAAGCAGGGTGACCACCAACAAATATGTCCATACCCCTCAGGGGGTGTTTGAACTTAAATACTTTTTTAACAGCGCTATCAACAGCATGGAAGGTGATTCTATTGCCTCTGAAAGCGTCAAGGAGCACATCAGGAACATTATAAAGTCTGAAAATAAAAGTAACCCATACAGTGACCAGGAGGTTGCTGATATGCTTAAAGATCATAATATTGACGTTGCCCGCAGGACAGTGGCAAAATACAGGGAGACCCTTGGAATTTTGCCATCAAGAAAGAGACGGGAACTGTTTTAGTGATTATATTTGTTTAAAACTGATCGGGAACAGGGTGTTTTAAAGTTAATAATTTTCCCGGTGTATTAACAAAAACTCTATACAGGAGGTATTCTATGGACATCACCGTAACATTCAGACACATCGACTCAACAGAAAGTCTAAAAGAGTACGCAGAAGAAAAATTATCAAAGATCGGTAAGTATTTTGATTTTCCAGTGGACGCACACGTTGTGCTGACAGCCGAAAAATTCAGAAGAATGGCGGATGTGACTATAAATGTAAACGGCACGGTAATAAAGGCAGAAGAAGAGACAGAGGATATGTACGCTGCCATAGACCAGGTTATGGATAAAATAGAGACCCAGGTCAAAAAATACAGGGAAAAGACAAGAAACAGACGGGTTAAATCAGAAGGTCCACTTACTGCTGGACAGGGAGATGAGGCAGGGGAGATAGCAGCGGATGAACCGGATATTATACTGGAAAAGATGGTTGCCAAGCCTATGGATGCAGAGGAGGCAGCTATGCAACTCACTATTTCCCAGCAGGATTTTCTTGTATTCAGGAATCCACGCTCCGGGGATATAAATGTAATCTACAAAAGAAAGGACGGAAATCTTGGGTTGATAGAACCGGCAATATAACATTTGGTTAATGAACAGTCAGGTTCAGGAGCCTAAAGGGGAAGGGCATACCCTTTAAAAAAAGGGCGGCCCTTTCCTGTTATATTTGTAATAATAGAATAACCTTTGAAAAATAATTATGAAATTATCAGACCTTTTAGACATAAAAAATATCACTGTTGCCATGAAGGCAAGGAACAAGAATCTGGCTATTGAAGAGCTGGCAGACTTAATTGTTGAGTGCAATCATTCAATTAAAAAGGATGATCTGATCAAGATCCTGCTTGAAAGAGAAAGACTGGGCAGCACAGGTATAGGAGACGGGGTTGCCATACCCCATGGAAAGGTTCCCGGGATCACAGAACCGATTATCTCCTTTGGAAAAAGTGAGTCAGGGCTTGATTTTGATTCCATGGACGGGCAGCCTGTTTACCTGTTTTTTCTCCTTGTTGCGCCTGAAAATTCAGCTAATATACATTTAAAGGCCCTTGCCAGGATAGCCAAAATATTAAAAAATCAATCACTGCGAAAACAATTACTAGAGGCAAAAACCAGGGAAGATATATATAAAGTAATAATAAATGATGATGAGGAGCTCTGATAGACTGCAGCAAAATTACCGGGTAAGGGCATAAAAAGCAGAAGGTCTTTGGCCGGATAATCCTCTTCTTTCATAACTAAACGATCAAACAGGACAGAACATGATAGGGATATTAATCGTTACACATTGTGACCTCGGGAAGGAATTTTTGAATGCTGCCGAGTTTATAGTCGGGAGCGTGCAGGGTGCGGGTTGTATCTCAATAACCCAGACATCAGATTCAGAGGAGGTACACAGGGCAATAGCCGAAAAGATAAATTCGCTGAATACCGGTGATGGGGTAATAATTTTAACAGACATGTTCGGGGGTACACCCTCAAATATAAGCCTGTCATTTCTGAAGGATGAGATGGTAGAGGTAATAACAGGCGTCAACCTCCCGATGGTACTGGCCATTGCACAGAATAGAGAGGGGTGCACCCTGAGTTCTCTGGCAAAAAAGGCGCAGGAGGCGGCAAAAATGGGGATTTCCCTTGCTGGAAATCTCCTTAAATGACCGGAATGGTTACAGGCGTGTGCAAGGGTTACAGCCTGAAAAAGGAATGGCCTGATTTTAAGGCATATGAGGATCAGGTTATTGAAATTGAAAGGGCTTCTTTTCCAATGCCATGGAGTGGAAGCTCTTTTGAAGAGGAGATAAACAGGGACATATCAAATCTATGGGCGCTCATATCTGAGCAGAGGATTTATGCATATATCTGTTTCTGGATGTTCGATAAAGAGATTCATATTCTGAATTTTGCCGTGCATCCGCAGAAAAGGAGACAGGGCCTTGGAATATGCCTGTTAATGATGGTAATTGATACAGGCACTGCACATGGAATAGAAAATATCTGGCTTGAGGTGAGGCCCACAAATGGCGCAGCCCTCTCCATTTATAAAAAATTCGGGTTTAATGATATGGGCCGCAGGAAGGGCTATTACAGTGATTCACAGGAGGATGCCATTATCATGGCCCTTGATTTAACAGGAAACACTGTTCTCAGTGTAAGCGGGTCATAATTATGCTGGATCAATCAGATCCTGTTATATTTTTCAGGCTTTGAAGAGGCAGGGCAAAAGTTGCTAATGTCTTACAGGCCTGTGTTTGGGTTTAAATATTAATCATCATTTTTTCAGGAGGAAGGAAATGACAATAAAGGTTGGAATAAATGGTTTTGGGCGGATAGGCCGGATGGTCTTCAGGGCCGGGCTTGCCAAAAAGGGCGTTGAATTTGTTGCGATCAATGACCTTACAGATACAAAAACACTGGCGCATCTCTTAAAATATGACTCAACTGCAGGAAGACTTGATGCAGATATCAAATGCACGGATAAGTCCCTGATAGTTAATGGTAAAGAAATAAAGGTCTTTGCGGAAAAAGACCCGGCCAGGATACCCTGGGGTGACGTAGGGGCAGAATATGTTGTTGAAAGCACAGGGCTCTTTACAGAAAGATCAAAGGCTGCGGTTCACCTTGAGGCGGGCGCAAGCAAGGTAATCATCTCTGCCCCGGCAGAAAAACCTGATATTACTATTGTTATGGGTGTAAACCAGACAGAATATGATCCCCAGAAGCATAATATTGTTTCAAATGCCTCATGTACAACTAACTGCCTTGCCCCTGTGTGCAAGGTTCTTTTGGACAATTTCGGCATTGAAAAAGGTCTTATGACGACCACTCATTCATATACCGGGGATCAGAGGCTTCTGGATTTTCCGCACAAGGATCTAAGAAGGGCCAGGGCCGCTGCTCTATCCATGGTTCCAACAACAACAGGCGCGGCAAAGGCTGTTTCACTGGTGCTCCCAAAACTTGCCGGAAAGCTTAACGGCCTTGCAATCAGGGTGCCTACCCCGAATGTATCGGTTGTTGACCTTGTTGCACAACTCAGCCGTACAGCAACGGTGGATGAGGTTAACAAGGCACTTAAAGAGGCAGCAGAAGGCCCATTAAAAGGTGTCCTTGCCTATTCTGATCTTCCACTGGTATCCATTGATTTTAACGGGACAGAGGTGTCATCCACTGTTGATGCCATGTCAACAATGGCGGTTGGTGGTGACATGATAAAGATTCTCTCGTGGTATGACAATGAATATGGTTATTCATGCAGGGTGGTAGATCTTATCATTTATATGGCAGGCTGCTAAAACAATTAAGAGGGGAGGTTTTTATGCCTGAACGTACACCTATGATCGCTGGAAACTGGAAGATGAACCTCGGGTTAAAGGAGTCCCGTGATCTGGTAAAATCCATTGCAGAGGGTATAAAGGCGATGGGTGATGTTGACGTGCTTGTTGCCCCGCCATTCATCAATATACCGGCAGTTAAAAGCGCTATTGGTAAAAGCAATATCCTTTTGGCGGCCCAGAATATGTATCATGAAAAAAGCGGGGCATATACAGGAGAGGTTGCACCCCAGATGCTTCTGGAAAACGGCTGCACCCATGTAATACTTGGCCATTCTGAAAGAAGGAGTATTTTTAGCGAGACGAGTGAAATGGTCAATAAAAGGGTTGAGGCGGCCATTAAGGCGGGGCTGATACCCATTGTGTGTATCGGTGAAACCATAAAGGAAAGGGAGGCCGGAAAGACCTTTGATATTTTAGGGGCTCAGCTGGAAGGGTCGCTTGCCTATTTTATTGCAAAGGAAAGCATCTCTTTAAGCGCGATAATTGCCTATGAGCCGGTCTGGGCAATCGGCACAGGCCTAACCGCTACACCAGAGCAGGCCCAGGAGGTGCATAAATTTATCAGGGCATGGCTGAAGGACAGGTTCGGGGGCGAAAGCTCCGGCACCATACGCATACTTTATGGGGGGAGCGTAAAACCGGAAAACGCACCTGATCTTATGTCCATGCCGGATATTGACGGGGCACTGGTCGGGGGGGCAAGCCTTACAGCTGCCTCATTTCTGGGTATTATCAATTATAAATAGCCCTTTATACAGAGGGGTGTTTTTAATTAAAACACCCCTCTGTATAACAAACAGATTCTGCAATAAAAATTTTTATTGATTTTTTTAATTTTTAAACATATATTTCCAAATTCTTTTAGCAAAGGATTTAATAAAAAAGCTCACAATTTCGGGTGAGTATCAGGGATAAAAAATGATAGTTATCATATTATTACATGTGATTGTTTGTATCGCTCTTATTTTCATAGTCCTTCTCCAGAAGGGAAAGGGCGCAGACATGGGGGCAGCCTTTGGAGGCTCCAGCCAGGCAGTATTCGGGGGCGCAGGCGCTTCCTCCTTTTTATCAAAGATAACAACAGCTGCTGCCGTTATTTTTATGATAACATCATTGCTGCTTGCCACCCTTGGAAAGGGTAAAAGCGAATCTATTATGGAAGGTGCGCAGGTTAAGACCCCTGCTGCACAGACTGATAGTGCTACAGCCGGGGATAAGCAGGCAGAAGAGAAATAAGGTTTTAAAATGCCGAAGTGGTGGAATTGGTAGACACACTATCTTGAGGGGGTAGCGGGGAGACCCGTGCGGGTTCAAATCCCGCCTTCGGCACCACCATTAAATTTAAGCCATAATCTTAACAGGTTATGGCTTTTTTATTTCCACTGGTTGCGGATAGGTTGCGGTTTGTTGCGGAGTATCAAGGCGGTTTACAGCACCTCTGTTGCTACTGGGAATTAGATGTCCATATACATCAACTGTAATCTGGATGCTGTGATGTCCCAACTGTTCCTTAACATACACAGGACTTTCCCCCTGGCTTAATAACAGGCTGGCATATGTATGTCTAATGTCGTGAAGCCTCATATTTCTAATTCCAGCAGTTGTTAAAATTCTTTTGTATATCCTGCGAATGTAATTCTGCTCCATCGGGTTCCCTTTACGGTGGAATACAAACTCCACTGGTGCGCCAAGACCAAGTTTAAGGGCATCCTTCTTCCGTTCAGTGAGTAATTTTCTTAAAGCACTGAATAACTGGTCTGACATATCTACCCTTCTGACTTTACCATTCTTCGGTTTTTCAAACCGGCCCCGCTTATATGTCCTCTCTACACGGATGAATTTCTGGTTCCAGTCAATGTCTCCCCATTTCAATCCAAGTAATTCACCCAGCCTCATGCCTGTCCTGTAAGCACATAGAAAAAACTCATAGTGCTCTCTGAAATATGGCTGTTGGCAGGTATCCAGGAATAACTGAACCTCCTGCTCATTTAAGGGTTCTATTTTAACCCTCTTCTCCCTTTCCAGTTGAAGTCGTTTTAATACACCTGACACTGGATTACCTGGCAGCAGTTCTTCATCAACAGCATACCCCATTGGCCCGCTTATGACATCCCTTATGAGACATATCATACTCCTGCCCAGACCTTCACCACTCTTCTGTAAAATTAGATTTTTTATATCCACCTTCTTAATCTGGTCTATTGGTTTCTTACCGAACACGGGGAATATATGCCTGTTTAACATATCCCTGTATCGTTCATATGTTGATGACCTCCTTAACGTTTTGATATAATTTTCCAACCAGTAATTAGCATACTCTTCAAACAATGGAAGGGTCTCTTCCTTGTCCAGTAAATCGAGGTCTCCAAGTGTCAGCTTTGCTTCTATCTTTTTTGCTATCTGTATTGCCTGCCTCTTATCCTTACCAACCTTCTTTGCTTTACGCTTACCCTGGTGTTCAATGAACACATAATAAACACCAGACCCTTTCGGTTTCTCTCTTACATTTACACCCATAATAAAACTCCTTTTTACATATTAAATTCAGCACAGACCTTATTGACGACACTATTAACCATATCTTCATTTACAGTATACTGGTTCAGAAACTCGTCTATATCTGTGTACCTTATCCTGATTGTCCCTGAGGGTAGTTGTGAATGTTTCAATCCCTCCTTCAACCAGTTCCTCATCGTCTTTTCTGACACATCTACATATTCACTCGCTTTTTTTACATTTGCCCATCCTTTCATTTTTTAAGTTTACCTACCTTCACCAGTGGCTTTTTCAGGCCATAGGTGGAAATTTTTATTTTTTTGATACTGATTTAATATTTCTGACAATACCTATATCTGCCCCTATAATGATAGATACTGCCTGGACCTGCCGGCAAAAAATTTTGTTGCATCAGCACTGTTAGTCCGCATTCAACAAGTCCCGAAATACCTGCTTCCTTACTGCCAGTCTCCTGTAATATGTTGCTCTGGAAACCCCTAACTCCTTCAACCTGTCCTCTATATCTACAAGCCCGATAAGAACCTTTACTTCCTCTGTACCGAATACCTTTACAGCCAATTCCATTGTTTCTTTTGTTATGAGGGATTGTTCAGGATTGTTATGGGTGTAGCAGTCCGCAGTTAAACCCTGGTAATCAAGGAAGGAATAAAAATCTAATTTCTCTTCGCCATCATCATTGTTTCTGGATATGCCAATCTGGCTTATGTCTTTTCTGAATGCCAAATTTGAGGCGTCAGCATATCTTCTGAACTCTCCAACCATTCCATGCTTTTCATATTTCCTTTTCAGATTGTTCAGGTATTTATCCACATAAAATGGGATAAAGGTTGTCAGCTTGCTTATCTCTTCATCATATTTCTCTTCATGGTTGAAGGTAGTCCAGTAGTACAAAATGTCATTAGCTATTTCATCAACGGTTATCCCGAACCGTTCATAAATATATTCCACTTTGTTTTTTATTCTTACTCCTACATCTCCCTTACATTCATTTACCAAACACCATTTAACGATGTTTACTACACTATTGAATTCTACATTGCTAAACATCCATTCAAAAACCTCGTTATACTTAAAATATGTATAATGATGTATATTCATCATTATTTATGGAGCCGATTAAAACCGGCTCCGCTTACCTCTAATGTCATTAAACATCTAATCCTGCTTCTTCAGGGGCTTCAATGCCCACAACCCTTTTGATACTGTCTTTCCACTTAACCAGGGGATTGTCCTTTAACTCCTGATAAATCCTCCAAATGTTCTCATCCCTCTGACCATCTTCAATTACACGGACCGCTTGTTCAATACCCTCCCCGTCCGACTTTATATTTTTCTTCAAATGGTTCATCTTCCCCAACCAGATACTATTGGTTGTAAACGGTTCTAAATCCTTAACCATGTCCACGACACCGTAAACATCCAGCATCGGTTCAACACTCACAGATGTCTCAAAACCCGTGTCATAGGCATACTCTAACGAAAGCTTCCTTTCATCATACCCTGGGGCATTTGGTTCCCAAAATGACAGGACCCTTTCATCACTGGCACCAATGGTAAACCTGAAAATAATTTTATTCTTGTACTTGCTATAACAATCACAGATAGCACTGATACAATCCAGCCGGGGCTTTGACACTATTAGCAACTCATTACCTGCTGATAATAATTTTCCTATAACGACCATACACGCATCAATATTGGACGGAGTAATGTCATGGGACGATGGGAACATCACTCGACCGTCATACAACTTCTGTTTTTTATCCACATCTTTTTGTCTAACCCTTTCTAATGGCCACTCATCCGCTTTTAACTGCTTAAAACGCACTGCCATACCCTTCGCATAACAATACAAACAATCATTGCTACATCCCGAACAACAGTTGACACTGTACTTCGTCCATTCCTTAAAACCTGTGTTTTTTCTTTTCTTCTCTGGCATAATTCTGTACCTCTATATTTAATAAATTTTCATACGACCGCTTATTTGATTGCTACACACATAGAAAATAACTTTTGTAATTATCAGCAAATATCTCGTAGAACCCATACGTATTTACTTGTACTGTTATTTTGAACTTGTAATAGGCTACAAAGCATAGACCTCTCCTTACCGAAGCATCACACAGAAAAATACTGTGAGACGATAGCCTAATGCTTCACAATTTATTTCAAATTGTATCGTCGTGTGAGATAGGGTTTTTCACCTGTCTCTGGTAAACTAAAGGGTGGGAAATAACGATTTGCTCTTTACTGCGGGTACCTCTTTTTCCTTTCCTTTAATTCCTTTCCGGGGCTTAAATGCCTCCGATGTCTGTTTATATTTTTTCACAATTCCTTTACACCTAATATAATTATAGTACAAAAAGTCAGTTTTGTTAAGTAAGGCATTTGATTTTTTTTAGCTATGAAACCAAAATTTGCCGCAATCATCAAGCGGGCTATATGTTTTAATCATTACCAAATTCCAAATTCTCTTTGTCCAGGTCAAAGACATCCTCTTCCTGTCCCTGCTTCTTTTCCTCATCTGCCATTTCCTCTGATAGTGTCCCTGCCATAGCCATATCCTGCCAGTCACAGTCATCAAAATCACACATAATAATCACCCCCTTTAATTGTTTAGTGCCCGCACTGCGAACATATAACCTTAAACTCTTTGCCATTGTATATGGTGATGTCATTGCCGAGATAATGTCCGAAGGTAATATGATGTCCACAATCAAGCTTAAACTTACGCCCCGACAGGGTTTTAATAAGAATATCCTTTAATGCATTAGCCTCCTGATACAAGGCTTTCTGCTCTTTGGTCATGGTGTGCCTCCATAAAATAAAAACCCCCACAACCTTAAACAGGGCTGTGAGGCGTATTAATTGTTAAATGGTACTGATACTGTTTATACTGCTAATCGTTCTTCATAACAGTCGCCTTTCAGGATTAGATTTAATATTCCCTCCACATCTTTAATGACCCTTACACAGGCTGATAAAGGAGACCTGTTTACCTTGGAGGCATATTCGTGGATATACATATATGAATTGCCGATGTGCTTTTCTCCTGACTTACCTACAAGTGCACACAATGCCAGTGAACATAGTTCAGCAGTTATCTCCTGCAACGGGTCTTGGCCTTTTTTTAATGACCCCTTCAATATTTCATCTGCACAATGTGAAAGTTCATGGAAAAAAACTACCTCCTCTTTGCTTGCAAGTGCTATTTCCTTCCGTGGTGATGAATAATACCCATAGTATGAATAGTTTCCAGGCACAGCCTTAACATTGATACCCCATTCAACCGCCCTCTGTATCAATGGCAGGTCTGGTACTTCAATATTTTCATAATCTAAAGGGTCTCCTTCTGTGTCCTGTACCCTGAACACAGGTTTACAGCCAAAGCCATATAGTGCCTGTTTCTCCTGCCCCTCTTCATCATCAACAAATTTGATATATGGGATAAGGATGTATACTGCCTTGCTCCCTGCCTTTACATACCTGCCTGCCTGTCGCCATTGTGCCCAGCCTCTGCAATCCATACTGCCAGCACAGAACATTATAGTCCTGTTTAATAAAGACCAATGGGTGCTGGGTACATTAGGTATGGGATACATTGAAAATGCTATTGCCTTTGGGATATCTCCGGTTTTGAACCTGCTTAAAATGTTGAATAGTGTCTGCTTTACATTTGCATTCATAATAATCTCCTTTCGTCGTTTATGGTTAAAATAAGAAAGCCCTATACCTGGTGAGGTATAAGGCTCTACTGGTTATCGTGTGCAGTATGTGAAAACTGATTTACTTCGAATACTTTGAGGTTGTTGGACATCGATGTCCTTTTTCTAATCTGATTAGAAAACGGTTAATGGCGGGGGCTATAACTCCTGACACCAGGAATACCCTCTCATCATATATCAGGTAGCCAAAGGCTATAAATTGGCCTAAAATTTAATCTTTGATTATGGTAATATGCATAGGGTTAATGCCGATCATCAATTGTGGACTAAATATTGGCTTCTCACGTATTGTTTTTGTATCTGAAAAGGGCGATTGTAGCCATAGTAATGTAAATCATATAATAGGTAGTATCCCATCATCAATATACACAAATACTCTCCAGCTTATTCCAGTACCTGTATCCGTCATACATCCAGCAATTCTCCAGAGCATTCATAAGCATGCCGGTTATTTTGATTTTATAGGACTATGGGGACTTTGCAGCACATCACCATCATCCTTTTTGAATACCTTTGTTAAGTGTTGCAATCACCCCATTAGAACCAAAAAATAAATTATGTTATGTATTTGACCGAATAAATAGAACAAAATCGTGGCCTTTTTTCAGGGTAAAGTATTTTACTTGCCAGAGTGTCAGTCTTTCTGTAACAATATTACATAAAAACTTAAATATAGGGCCTGCCATGAGTCAAGTCATTTGAATACCAGGGATTATTTATAAAAGATTAGAGTCTCATGCTGTTGGATTTGATAGTCCAGGTAGTGTTATTGAAAGGTTGTTAGACTTTTATGAAACCTATAAAAAGAAGGAAAAAACTATGATTAGTAATGGAGGCAAAAATTCTTTAGGTAGCTTTAATTACCAACCAAGGCTCTCTCATAGTAAAGAGAGGTATAGCTCTTCAGCATCTGGAAGGTTCACACTTGATTTAAAAAGTAAAACATATACTATTACAAGCCCCCAAGGTATATCAAAAACCTTTCAATTACCGGCGGACGATAACAAAACGGGAATAAGAGAGTTAACACACGAAGTTGAAAAATTTGTGAGTGAACAAGGGGGTACAGAGGGTCAGATTAAAGCTGCTCGCAAAAAGTTGACTGAACATGATTACCATATTACAAAATAATTTTAATAAGATATAATTAAAATGTTTCTATAATAACATCATAACTTGAAACCTTGATAGTTCAAGTATGGTGAAAAGAGGTCATTATGAAACAGCTTCATATTATAGCTATCGTCTCATTGTGGATTATAATTATACTCGTTGATAGGAGGTATGCCGAAGCACAAAATTCGAATTTGGATGCAGTTTTCTATTATAACCAAGGATATGACTTTGAAGAAACAGGACAGTATGATGAAGCTATCATTTATTACAGCAAGGCCATAGAAATAAATCCGAGGTATGCTGATGCTTACTACAATCGAGGGCTTGTTTATGGTAGAGGAAAAGGCCAATACGACATGGCTATTGCTGACTTCGGAAAGGTCATTGAAATAAACCCGAGATATGCTGACGCTTACATCAACCGCGGAAAGGCATACAACGAAAAAGGTCAATATGATAAGGCTATCACTGATTACAACAATGTCATTAAAATAAATCCGAAGAACGCTATGGCTTACTACAATCGTGGCATTGCATATGAGGCAAAAGGTCAGCATGAAAAAGCTATCGATGATTATAGTATTTCCATTAATATAAACCCAAAATATACTGAAGCTTATATTAACCGTGGAAAGGCTTATAATGAAAAAGGCCTGTTAGGTAAGGCTATCGCTGATTTCGATAAGGCCATAGAAATAAATCCGAGGCATGCTAACGCTTACAATAATTTAGGAAATATTTATGATAATAAAGGCCAATATGATAAGGCTATTTTATATTACACGAAGGCCATAGAAATAAATCCTAAATTTGCTGCAGCTTATAATAATCGTGGAGTTTCTTTTTTTCTTAAAAGAGAATACGATAAGGCATGGGATGATGTCTATAGCGCTCAAAAATTAGGTTATCAGGTTCACCCTGGATTTCTCAAGGCCCTTCGTGAATCTTCGGGAAAGTGAAATTAGGTTATTAGTAATCCAAAACGATTAACATGAATAAAATCTTATTAAATACCGTTTCATCTTTTCAGTATACGATAGTAAAATAGATAGTACCATTCCGACATCAAAATAGATATAATACATTTTCATGAGAATTGAATGGAAAATCTGAACAGCAGTATCAGGACACCCACTAAAAAAAATAAAAAAATTTTCGTTTTATTGTCATGACACTACAAATCAACTGTAATAATTGATGATAAGCAATGGCAGTCGTCTTAACCCATCAAAGGACAATCCGATTTTTTATGCTTTTCCTGTAATAGACGGAGTGTTTTTAGTACATCCCATATGTGATGTTGTCATTGACGATAATATTCCATGATGAGATGAAATAACAGTTATAGTATTGTAATTACTACTATACTCTAATATTATTACACTAAAAAGATACGGTTAACACTGGTGTAATTACACTATTACAGGAGCCAGGCGCACACATTTCATGCTTATGTAAAAATGCATGTGGCAGGCATTATTTTTTTGAACTGAATTTCACAGATGACCAGGATGTAAAAGGCATAATAATACTGCTATGGTAAATCGTGGTAATTGGTTGTGGATAGGTTGCGTTTTATAGTAAAATAATTGAAACAACATCATAAAAGCATCTAATAATATCAATTAGTTATAGCACTCCAAGCAATCCCGCCTTCGGCACCATAAAAATATAAAGGGCCTTAACACAATGTTAAGGCCCTTTTTTTATTTCCAGCAAGCAGGTCTTTTTATTTTTTCGTTTGCTAACTGCTTCAACAACAGGAAATAGCATAGTGGCATCACATCCTGACCTTTTTCTAAAACTTAAATTTTAGGAGTGAGGTTGACATAAATTTTATATGTAATTACAATGTGGCTACGCGTTATTTAAGGAGACAGAGAGTTTATGAGGGCAAATATAATAAAAATAGGGAATTCCCAGGGGGTGCGTATCCCGAAACCATTACTTGACCAAACTGGGATTAGAGATGAAGTGGAGTTGGAGGTGGAAAAATCTCAGATTATTATCCGGTCAATCTCAAGTCCGAGGGCTGGATGGGATAATGCCTTCAAGGCAATGGCTCAAAATAAAGATGATAATCTGTTAGATGGAAATGAAGCAATTTCATACTCCTGGGATGAAGAAGAATGGCAATGGAAATAAGGCGTTTCGATGTATGCCTGGCAAATCTTGACCTGACCATCACATTAGACAAAACACGATTGATAAAAAACCTTGGAACTATCAGTTCAGATGCCCAGTTAAAAGTCATTTCCGTCCTGCAACGTCTATTCGCATTCTAAAATGCCCTGAAAATTACAGTTCTGTATTCGGCTCAAAAGCAGCCTTAACAGCTAGTTAAGGCTGCTTTTGTATAACTATTCCAGCCTTTGAAACACATATTTTACAGCCATATCGCCATAACCCATCTTACCGTCAGCAGAGGGCTTAATAGCCTGCATGCCCGGCATAACCATCTTGTCATACTGCGGTTCAAGTATGAGGTTATCACCTTCCATATAGCACTTGAATGTCATTGTCCCTAAGGAAGGGAATGCAGCTATTTTATGATGGACAATTATCTCATCACCGGTAAACTCATATGTCCCGGCATCTGCCATGAATGAGCGGTTGGCTGAAGGCGCTGTTTCACCCGGAGCGGCTTTTGGGGTAAAATCACGGATTGCGCTGTAGTGCTTTTTGGCTATATACACCATAAACTGTGCGTCATCACGGTTTCTTTTGTTTTCACCAACACCCACATCCATGTTTTTAAGGCTCCACACACCCTGGATTTTGTTTGCATCGGCCTTAATCACCTTTTTGGTCTCTGCTGCCTGGGCAGTTAAAAAGGAAAATACAATAAATAAACAGAGAAAAAATACAGATCGTTTCATAATAGCTCTCCTTTTAATGAATTAATTCAAAGTTACAACCGCATTATAAGCAAGATGTAATACCACTGCTGAACCAAGATTGCCAGTTTTTTTAATTATGTTGTCAGTTTATTTATGTTGTGAGGATTTTAATTCTTTTAATTCAAGAGATCTTATACATAATCTTTCCATTTTATT
>JAFGFM010000093.1 GCA_016931115.1 Deltaproteobacteria bacterium
ACTGCATCTTTTTTAAGTACAATATAATATTGTAATATAATTGTATTATTTATGATGTTTACAAGGAAAGATCTTTCAATTATTCCTCAGATAAAAGAGATTTAATTGAACGGCGCTGAGAACTTGTAGCAAATATCAAGTTATTCTGTATACAGGCCACAAACCACCAACCTCAGCCAAACAGGTGAATTGGTAAATCCTCCCCTCCAATTCTTAAAAGAGTGGTTTGTGGCCTGTGTGCAGAATCGTATTAAAGGTTATGTGAATGGTGTTTTAATTGGTACAAATTTTAAACACTCCAGGAGGAAGCTGCATGCTGGGTAAAGTAAATCTTCAATGTATATACAGACTTTTTTCTTTTTAAATCAAATTGTTAACCTGTTTTAACATCCCTGTGATTGATGCGGATTATGAGTTTATAATTTACCTGATAGTCTTCTGGTTATACATATACATAATCAGAAGACCATCAGTTTTGTGGGATGTTTTAACATTATCTGATAAACCCGGTAAAGATTATCAGGGTTAGCAGTAATGAAACCAGACCAGGGAACCTGTCCATCAGGGAAATGATATTTTCATAAACCGTGCTTTTATCTTTATTTATTGTTTCCATTTTTTTCTCCTTTTCCTTTTTGGTTGTTTAATTATAGTTATAGCTAAAACCGTGCCAGAAGAAGTAAATATAGTTATTGCCAGTAAAATCAGAATGTTATGTGGATTTTAAAAAAGTATAAAAATTTAAATGGGTATTATGTCTCCATTATTGTAAACAAAATCATAACAACTGGGTACTATGTCTCCATATAAAAAATTATTAACCTGTTTACAGGGGTATCTTAGGGAAGATCAACTACAATCTTTCAGGGGTGAATGTAACCACATCGTCTATTGAGGGGCTGTCTGTGAGGAGCATGATAAGCCTGTCAACACCAAAGGCAATCCCGGCAGACCAGGGCATGAATTCAAGGTCATTTATAAATTTGTCAGGAAAGGGGTATGCGGTTTTTCCATTCCTTTTTCTGCTGGCCAACTCCTCTAAAAACCGCTTTTTTTGTTCATCTACATTTGTAAGCTCGGAAAAGGCATTTGCCAGTTCAAGCCCGCCCATATAAAGCTCAAACCTCTCAGCCACACCCGGATCATCCTTTTTTGTTCGTGAAAGCGCTGCCTGTGAAGCAGGGTAGTCATAAAGAAAAACCGGCCTGCCCATATCAAGCGAAGGCTCTATCTCTGTCACCATTATTTCATCATAGGTTCCGGCCTCTATCGCCCTTTCAGGGGTAATCCCGGCATATTTTAAAAAGGCATCCCTTACGGTTATTCTCTCCCATGCGCCTGAGATATCAATGTCCTTTCCCTGAAAGAATAGTCGTTCTCCTTTGTCCAGGGCGCGGGTAACATGCCTTATCATCTGCTCGCATTCATCCATCAGGAAAAGGTAATCCGTCTCAGTCTTATACCACTCAAGCATGGTGAATTCAGGCAGATGCCTCTCTCCCCTTTCAGCTTTTCTAAAACACTTGCATATCTGGAATATTTGGTTGTAACCAAAGGCAAGAAGACGCTTCATGCAGAGTTCAGGTGAGGTCTGTAAAAACCAGCCTGATGCCTCTATAGCATCGATATTGGCCTCAGGCGCTGGAGCAGGAATAACAACAGGGGTTTCTACCTCGAGATAACCCCTGTTAATAAAAAACTCACGTATGGATTGTATTGCCCTGGCGCGTATAAAAAGGCGTGATTTATCAGGCAATGGTAAGGTTAATCCTTGACCCTTGTTACGTATTCCCCTGTACGGGTATCCACCTGTATCTTTGTACCCTCCTCAACAAATGGGGGAACCCTGAGCTCATAACCTGTTTCAAGTGTTACAGGCTTGCTGTCGCCGGCTGATGTATCCCCCTTCATCCAGGGGTCTGACCTGGTAACAACAAGGTTTACAAAGTTGGGCGGAGTGATCCCTATTGGCAGGGTGCCAAAAAAGAGGATTGAGACCTCTATGTTATCTATAAGGTAGTTCTTTACATCACCTACCTGCTCTCCGTTGAGTACGACCTGCTCATAATTGGCAACATCCATAAAGCAGTATTCATTTTCCTGATTATATAGATACTGCATCTTTCGCTCATCCAGAATTGCAGGCTCAAATGTCTCGCCTGATCTGTAGGTGCGTTCAAAGCCGGTACCATTAATCATATTTTTTAGTTTGCATTTATAAAGGGCCTGTCCCTTACCCGGTTTGGCAAACGTAAAGTCGGTTATTATATATGGGTCACCGTCTATCTGTATCTTTAAACCCTTTCTTAAATCACCTGCGTTGTACATAATTATCTTCCTTCTTTCAAAATGTTGCAGGGAATATATGGAAGAGATGTTTATCTGTCAAGGAGAAAAGAAGGATTATGGGCTCAGGGCGCAAGGTTCAGGGCTAAAGGCTCAGGGCGCATCCGCCTTCGCTTGCAGCTATGGCGGGACAAGAGGCGCAGGGGAAAATGAGCATTAATAACTATGAAAAAAAGGTAGGGGCACGACGCATCGTGCCCCTAAGATTCGTTACACAATTTCTACTTTTTCTCCTGCTGATCCGCCTTTTTGGGGCCTTCAGATACCTTCAGGTCGCCCAGGTATTTGGGCAGATCCAGCCCTGCCATCTCTGCTATATCATGGAGCGGGGGGAGGCTCTTTACCATGCCGGACAGAAAATTGGCTGTTGTGTTGCCATTTTTACCATCTGAGCCAGAATCCCATACCGTGATCTTGTCTATCTTGAGGTTCCTTATGGCCTCGACCTGCATTGTAACCATGCTTTCAAGTTTTTCTATCATGAGCAGGGTGGCAGCGGCCTTTGCATCACCTGCGCAGCTTTTAACCAGCTCGGAATAACCCTCAGCCTTGCTCTCAAGCACCTGCTTAAGACCCTTTGCCTCAGCCTCATATTTTAAGAGTATTGCATCCGCGGTACCCTTTGCCTCTCGTCTTGTCTTTTCCGCCTCTGCCTCGGCAGCTATCTCGATCTTGCGCTTTTCTATCTCTTTCTGTACGACCTCTGCGGCATTAAGCCTTTCTGCCTCTGCCCTGTACTGGGCCTTCTGTATCTCCTCCTCTGCCGCACGCTTTGCCACCTCACCACGCATAAAGGCATCTGCCTTTTTTATGGCAAGAAGCGCCTCAGATTCTGCAATATCAGCCTTTGCTGTATTTTCTCCTGTTACTGCTGAGGCCTCCTGCTGCTGAATATAAATACGTTTTTCAGCCTCTGCCTTTTTCTTACCCTTTTCAGATCCGGCCACATTTTCAGCTACCTTTATCTCCTTTTCCCTGTTTGCCTCAGCCTCACCGATTGTTGCATTGGTTTCCTGCTGCTGGACATAAACCCTTCTCTCTGCATCCGCCTTTTTCTTTCCCTTTTCAGCCTCTGCAATATTTTCGGCTACCCTGATTTCTCTCTCTTTTGTATTTTCAGCCTGCCCTATCTCTCCATGCTTTTCCTGCACCGCTACGTCGATCTTTGCCTGGTTGATCGCCTCTGCTGCGGCCTTCTTGCCAATGCTTTCTATATAGGTAGACTCATCAGTAATATCAGTAATATTTACGTTGATAAGATAGAGCCCGATCTTGTTCAGTTCAGGGGAGACATTCATTCTAATCTCTTCCAGAAACTTTTCCCTGTCCTGGTTGATCTGCTCGATTGTAAGGGATGCGACAGTAAGCCTGAGCTGACCAAAGATGATCTCCTTTGCCATCTCTTCTATATCGGTAGGGGGCAGGTTCAGGAGTCTTTCTGCAGCATTATTCATTATACCCGGCTCAGTACTTATGCCGACCGTAAATGTGCTCGGCACATTTATCCTGATATTCTGAAAAGAGAGGGCATTCTGCAAGGGAATGCTGATTGTCATGGGGGTCAAATCCATGTAGGCATAATCCTGAATAAGTGGCCATACAAGTGTTCCACCTCCATGTATACACTCTGCGGACTGGTTTTCTCCAACCTTTCCAAAGATAACCAGTATCTTATCAGAGGGGCATCTTTTGTAACGCGATGCAAGAAACATCAGCGTCATAAAAACAAGAATCAAAACAGCAATAATAGCAAGCATCCACGGTTCCATAGTTAAATCTCCTTTTCGTTTATCTTAAATTATATTCTTTCAACCACCAGCTGATTTCCATCTACCCATACAACCCTTACAGGTGTCCCTGTATCAAGGGCTTTGCCATCATTTGAGGTGGCATCATACTCCCTGAGGCTGTTATTTACAGTCACAAGGACCCTGCCTGACCCCTTTTCAGGTATATGCATATAAACCTTACCCTGGGCGCCAACCGTATTATCTATGGGTATTGTACCGCTCGACTTCATTTTACTGGCAAGCATAAATATCTTTCCGATAATCCAGACCGAGGCACACCCGGCAATAACAGCGCCTATCAGGGACATCATGATCCCCATGCGGCTCTGCCTGTACATTGCCAGACCGACAAGCCCGAACATCATTAAAAAGGAGGTGATCCCGTGAAGGGAGAGGACATGAAATCCTAAATCCGAATCGGAATGATGGGTATCTATATTGTGGCTGTCCAGGTTAAGATCGTGTGTTGAATCGGTATCCATCCCCATAAACTGCATAATAAATTTAACTATGACAAAAAAGCCGCCTACAACCGCACATATAATAAAAAAGATCTCAATGGCGCTGTAATGAGAAAAGAATGTCCCCATGCTTATTACCTCCTTATACGTGAATCTGATAAATATTGATGTGTGACCGTTTTAAAAACTACAGCAAACTACATAAACAAAAAGATTGTTAATACAGAAAAAACAAAAAACAGATTATGTAAAAAAAGCCCCTCTCAAAAATGGCTCTAATCAAAGCCCAAGATCATCTGAAAGGGTTAAAACTTTAATGAGAATAATTTGTTGATATAAAAAAGATAACCTTCTATTATTTTTTAAACCTATGGAAATCATAATTCGTTGTCAAGGAATTAGTTGTAATACCCCTTTTAATCAGCTAAAAACCTGCTTTTGTAAAGCCAAATGGAATATAGAGATCACTCTCTATGTTTATGTTAAAGAATAAAAATAAGGTATTTCCAGGCATTATAAGAAAACAACATTACATTATTTACTTTAAAACTTAACTCATATATTAATTGGCATCATTTTTTTTGTTTCATTAAAGATTTGCCAAAAAATCATTAAAGGATCATTCTCCAGTGGGTAACTATAGCCTCACTGGTCAGATATTTTTGATTAAGGTAAAGGGATGTCGATTTTTGTGGGTTTTATCAACGGTAGGATTGGAGTTCCAAGTCGATAATTATCAGGAATGATGATGGAGCCGTTATAAAAAAATTTGGGTTTTTTAACTGAACACAGAATATTGCACTGTTACCTAAAAAGCACTTAACGTTTTCTGTATTCTGTATATTTTATTGATTATATATAGCTTGCTGCTTTAACAGATAAGATATACCCGTTAAGGTCTATTGAAGTATATTAAATTATCATTTTTAAAAAGGGGATAACACATGAAAAGAAAATTGATACTTTTAATCTTAATAACTGCCTTATTTAGCCTTACATCAGGATTTTCATACTCCATACAATACATAGATGCGCCTCCCTTAAAAGGCGTTATCAATGTCCCAATAGGCAATGTTAAAATCGGTGAGTATACGCGTATCCCTCTTATTACCTGGGGCGGTGATCAAGCAACAATTCTTGGTAATGGCAACGCAAGAGAAACAGCAGCAAAAAGCATTTTTTCCCAGGAGGGTCTGAGACTTAAACTCCATCGCGAAGATGATTTTAAAAAACAGGTTGAGTCATATATGCGTGGAGACACCCCCTATCTTCGCGGGACCTATGGGATGATAAATATGGCATCTGAAGTTTTATCCGAGGACCCCAGGACCAGACCGATAATAGTATATCAACTGACATGGTCAAATGGCGGGGATTGTCTTGTAGTCAAGCCAGGGATACAGACAACCAAGGACCTGAAAGGAAAAACAATTGCGGTACAGGCCTATGGGCCCCATGTCTATTATCTTTCAAAAATACTTACCGATGCGAACCTGTCAATTAATGATGTTACAATCAAATGGGTAAGAGATTTGACCGGCACCGACAACACACCTATGGAAGCATTTTACGAATCAGATATCGACGCTGCGATGATGATAATCCCTGACGGATTAATCCTGACATCTAACGGGACTGTAGGAAATGAATCGGAGGGCTCTGTTAAAGGTGCAAAAATATTACTCTCCACAAAAACTGCCAACAGGATAATCAGTGATGTTTATGCAGTGCGAGCTGATTATATGGAATCTAATTCAAGTGAAGTAACAAATTTTGTTCATGGTCTTATGATGGCTGAAGAGGAATTGCGCGAGATTTATAAAAATAAGGAATCACAGATAGGTAATTTTACAAAAATGATAAAGGCTTCTGCGGAAATCCTTTTGGACAGCCCCGAGGCAGTAGCGGATGCGGAGGCATTATATACAGACTGCGAATACGTAGGGTTTAGCGGAAACATCAAGTTTTTTATGGATCCTAATTACCCTAGAAACATGGATAATCTCACAGCTCAGATTCAAAGCGCATTTATAAAAATTGGGCTGATATCAAAGAAGGTATCAATAAATAAAGCGAATCTCGATTTTAAAAACCTTCAAGTTGGGCTTAAAAACACTTCTGGTTTAGAAGTCCCAAGATTCGATCCTACTCAGGTAGCTGCCGTTGTCCAGCAAAAACAAAGACAGGACTCTCTCCGGGAAGGCGAGCTGTTTTCCTTTGAGGTATATTTTCAGCCTAACCAAAATAATTTTTCTGCGGACATGTATTCTGATGACTTTATCAGGGTTATTAATCTGGCATCTACATACGGAGGAGCTATCATTACTATTGAAGGGCATTCAGATCCTCTTGGATATTTGAAGTCAAAAAAGAGTGGGGAGACAGAGATTGTCCTAAAAAATATTATACAATCAGCTAAAAATCTCAGCCTTTCAAGGGCAAACAGCGTCAAGAGCAGTGTAATCGAATTTGCTAAAAGTAAAGGAATAATACTTGATGACACACAATTTGCTGTTGTTGGACATGGAATAATGAAACCCCAGAACGGTATGTGCGGATCGGATCCATGTGCGCCTGTAACAGAGCAGGAATGGAGAAATAATATGAGAGTTGAATTCAGAATTATTCAGGTTGAAGCGGAAAGCTCTGTTTTCAAACCATTATAAGCAGAAGGGGAGATAATACGATGAAAAGAGTTAAATATATTCTATGTTTAACAGCTCTATGTATATTGCTTCAGGGTTGCGATAGTCAATCTCCACAACAGGGACAAACGCAACAGAAAATGCAATTTGATAAACCTGCTCAGCATTCTGTAAAAAGAGATATCCCTTGGCCGCCTGAAGTTAAAGATCTGGATATTGAACTGACAAAAAACCTATTGGCAAAAAATTATTATGTTATACTTGATGGCAGCGGGTCTATGCGGGATTCAGGTTGTTCCGGAAACAGGGAAAAATTTGCTGTTGCTAAAGAGGCATTAACTCAGTTTGCCAATATTGTCCCTCCTGATGCAAATCTTGGTCTTCTTATTTTTTATGATGGTCAGATTCAGGAAAAGGTTGCTTTAGCTACGGGTAACAGAGAGGAATTTATATCAGCAGTAAATTCAAGCAATGCCAATGGAGGCACACCCCTTTATTCTGCTATTAAAAAAGGATACCAGACCATTGAAAGGCAGGCACAGAGCCAGCTCGGATATGGAGAATATATCCTTGTTACCGTAACAGATGGTGAAGCAGGTCCCGGGGAAGATCCCAAAAAGATAGTAAATTGGATACTGGATAATTCGCCTGTTCAGATTCATACAATAGGTTTTTGTATTGGCGAAAATCATTCACTAAATATCCCCGGGCAAACTGTATACAAACCGGCCGATAGCCCTGATCAGTTGCAAAAAGGATTACAGGATGTTTTAGCCGAGGCAGAGCAGTTTGAAATAATGGAATTTAAATAAAATTATTTTGGTTTTGTAAACAATGGAGGAGGGCGGATTTGAATAAAAAAATCTTTGGCGCTATCCTGCTGTTTATCATCTTACTGGCTGCAATTCTTCTTCTATGGTTATTATTGCCCAGATTTATGGACAGGCAGCAAAAAATCACGAGCGATGCTACAAAAACCAGGGGAAAGATTCGAATAGCAATGGATAACTGGATCGGTTATTTCCCTCTCAGGTCCAATGAGATGAAAAATGCCATGAGAAGGATGGGATGGATTCTGAGTTGCGAAGATGATAATGCCGATTATGAAGGCCGAATGATGAGGCTTAAAGATGGAGACATAGACTTTGCTGTTGCGACTGTGGACTCTTTTATCCTGAATGCACATCAGCATGGCTTTCCCGGGACGATTATAGCGGTTATAGATGAATCAAAAGGAGGTGATGCCATCCTGGCCCTGAAAAATAAAATAGATAGCCTTGATGCACTTAAGGGCAGGTCAGATGTCAGGATAGCCTTCACACCAAACAGCCCAAGCCATCATCTTGCAAAGGCAGCAGCAGACCATTTTAATATCCCCGAACTCCTTCCCTCCGGCTCGATGTATGAGGAGACCGAAGGATCGGAGAAGGCCAGGGAGAAACTTTTATCCGGAAAAGCGGATGTGGCTATTTTATGGGAACCGGACGTGTCACGCGCCCTTGACCATAAAGATATCATAAAACTTCTTGGAACAGAGGATACCGAAAAACTGATTGTAGACATCCTGATTGTCAGGAGACAATTTTCTCAAAAAAATCCTGAGGTCATTAACCAGCTTCTGGATAATTATTTTAGAGTGCTGAAAAAATATCGTGATAGCCCTGGTTTGCTTGTCAGCCACGTAAAAGAAGAAACCGGGCTTTCTGAAGATAAAATTGAATCTATGCTGAAGGGTGTTGAATGGGCCAGTTTCGGTGATAACTGTGACAAATGGTTCGGGATAGCAGCCCCGGGGAGTTATGCCTCTGAAGGTATTATTGACACAATTCAGTCAACAATAAATATCCTAATTAATTCAAATGATTTTAAAACCAGCCCGATACCTGATGAAGATCCTTACCGCCTTACAAACAGCGCACATCTTGAATACCTTTTTTCAAAAGGCATCTCCGGATTTTCTTCACCAAAGCAGGCAAGTAACACTGCGGAGCCGATTAGTTCAATTGAAACAAAGTTTTCACAATTAACTGAAAAAGAGTGGAACGCCCTTAAGGAAGTAGGAACCCTGAAAGTTGATCCAATTGTATTTCAACACGGAACAAATGAACTCAGTATGCTTGCAAAAAAAGTTGTCGACCAGGCGGTTGAAAGGCTCAAGCACTATCCCAATTTTCGGGTTACTATCAAGGGGCATACAGGAATAAGAGGAGACCAGAAAGAAAATTTACGTCTTTCCCAGGAGCGCGCTGAGGCAGTAGCGCGATATCTGAATGTAGTATACAACATTGACCCAAACAGGCTATTTTCTATTGGTTTTGCTGGTAAGGAACCTTTGCCCCTAATACAGGGGGAATCAAAGAGGTCGTATGAATATAGACTCCCAAGAGTGGAGCTTGTACTTGTGCGAGAGGATTACTAATCATGAGAGGATTATCTTAACATGTATGAAAAATATAGTGTGCCACGGTTAAGCGACTTCTCAAACAAGGCCATGAAAAAAGTTGTTCGAAGGACAGGATTGACACACTGGCTAACCATATATCCTCCGGCGATAGGGGTCCCCTGTGGTATTGCAGGACTGCTTTTTAATTTACCATTTCTTTACCTTGTTCCGCTTGGAGCATGTTTTCTCTCAATGATGAATATCGTTATTAACATCTTTTTCAAGAGTGATCAGATTTCAAGCAACTATATTAATGAATTAAACAAAAAGCTCAAAAGACATGAAGAAATAATCAAACAATCTCTGCATGATAACCTGTTAAAATGCATGGATATAAAAGGCTCTGAACAATATGCGATACAGGGGACTGAACAATTTAAAAGAATTCAGCAAAAATACCAGAATGTAAATGAGTTGCTTAAAAAGAAACTTGATAGCGGAGAATTGACATTTGGTAGGTTTATAGGGGCTGCAGAGCAGGTTTACCTGAGTACTCTGGATAATTTGAAACAGGTGGTAAATATTTTACAAAGCGCTGGAAGTATTGATCCTGAGTATATAAACAACCGGATAAAAAAACTGAGTGTGAATCATAAAAATTCGACTTCAGAAAGAAAGGAACTGGATGCCCTCAATAAAAGACTTGAGTTAAGAGATGAACAATTCCAAAAAGTAGAAACATACCTTTCAAACAATGAAGAGGCTATGACAAGGATGGAAGAGACTACCGCTGCCATTGCCATGATGAGAACAGAAGGAAACCTTGCTGCAACAGATTTTGAAACCGCTATAAAGCAATTACATGAACTGGCGCAACGTGCCCAAATTTATAACAACAATTAAGGAGGATGAATATGGTAACAATGACTCAACAACAGAACGAGAAAGGGCTTATTATATCGGATTCAAAGAAAGTACAACAGGAACTGGGGCTTGTGGACCCTAAAAGCTTGACCCTTGATAAAAAACCAGATCCTGTATTGGAAAAATTAGCGGATGACTTTATTAAAAAGATAATGGAATGCAACCCTGATGATCCGGCTCAGGCAGATCTGAAACTCCAGAATATGGCTGCGGTAGAGAATCTTGGAGCACAGACACAGAAAGAGGCATCAATAAGAAGTGGCATGCTTAAAGAACCTATCAGAAAGCTTGCGGCAAAAGGAGAGGATGGCGGAGATGTGGCGAATGCCCTGGTTGATCTCAATATGAAAGTCGAAGACCTTGATCCCGCAGGGTTTAATTTTGAACCCGGCTGGTTTGCCCGCACTTTAGGTTTTATTCCGGGTTTTGGTAAACCCCTTAAACGATATTTTATTAAATTTGAATCATCTCAGACTATTCTGGACGCTATTTTTCGTTCACTGGAGCAGGGGGCTGAAATGTTGCAAAGGGATAATCTGACCCTTTCGGAAGATCAAAAAAATATGAGGATGCTCACACTGAGGCTTCAGCAAACTATTCAACTGGGCATGCTTCTCGATAAAAAACTCAGTAACCTTGTTGAGCGTGAAGTACTGGGAGAAGATCCGCGCCGTAAATTCGTTCAGGATGAAATCCTTTTCCCTGTAAGACAGCGAATAATGGATCTTCAACAACAACTTGCAGTTAACCAACAGGGAGTCCTCTCGATTGAGATAATCATTCGAAACAATAAAGAGCTTATCAGAGGTGTTAACAGGGCAATCAATGTAACTATAAATGCACTAAATGTTGCCGTAATAGTTGCTTTAGCCCTGGCCAATCAAAAAATTGTGCTGGATAAAATTAATATGATCAACAAGACCACAGACAAGCTTATTGGCGACACAGCACGTAAACTAAAAACTCAAGGAGCTGCCATCCATAAGGATGCTGCTACCAGTAAACTCGATATTAACACACTGAAACAGGCATTTTCAGATATCAAAGCCGCAATGGATGATATCTCCAAGTTCCGCCAGGAGGCATTACCTCAGATGGCAAATACAATTCTTGAGATGGATAAACTCACTTTATCTGCTGAAGATGCTATCAGGAAAATGGAACAGGGCAATCATGTGGCGCCAATGGTCACTCTGGATGTTGGTGAGTTTGGGAGTATGTAACATTCAAATGTTTGTAATTATATAATACGAAGGAGATGAACTATGAAAAAATCAGGTTGGGTACTTTCTATAGCATTTTTGTTTGTTATTAGCCTTAATCTTTCCACCTTTGCAGGTGAGAGTTATAAGATAGCATGGTCCCATTATACGGGCTGGGAACCCTGGGGCTATATTCAAGAATCCGGAATTATGGATAAATGGGCAAAAAAATATGAGATTGACAGCATAGAGATTCGACTGATTAATGACTATGTTGAAAGCATTAATATGTATACAGCAGGGCAGTTTGATGGCTGTGTTATGACTAACATGGACGCCCTTACGATACCCGCTGTCGGCGGTATTGACTCAACTGTTCTCATTGTCGGCGATTTTTCAAATGGAAATGATGGAATAGTCCTGAAAAACGGTCAGAAGATCAAAGATCTGAAAGGAAGAAAGGTCAGGATTGTCGAGTTATCAGTTTCCCATTATCTTTTAAGCAGGGCCTTGGACATGAATGGCATGACTGAACGTGACATGACACTTGTCAACACAAGTGACGCCGATATTGCAAGCCTTTTTATAGCAGAGTCAGAAAAAGACCCGAAAGCTGCTGTTTGCACCTGGAATCCTCCTCTTATGCAAGTGAGAAACGTCAATGGCGCAACCCTAGTATTTGATTCATCTACAATTCCAGGTGAAATAATTGATTGTCTAGTTGTCCGAACAGATGCTCCTGAAAATCTCAAAAAGGCACTGACTGGTGCCTGGTATGAGGCTATGCGAATCATGTCAAGTCGCACCAAAGAAGGCAAAGAAGCTATACAAATCATGGCAAAAATAGCTGGAGGCACCGAGGCTGAATTCAAGGCGCAACTTAAAACAACCTTTATGTATTATCAACCTTCAGCTGCTACAGAATTTACAAAAAGTCCAAAGTTGAAAGAAACTATGGAATATGTAAGGACATTCAGTTTTGATCATGGCCTGTATGGTGATGGCGCTCCTGATAAAAACCTGGTCGGCATCATATTCCCGGATGGTTCTATCCTGGGAGATAATAAAAATATTAAATTACGTTTTGACGCAAAATACATGCAGATGGCAGCAGATAATAAACTTTAGAGATTTGATATCAGCTACATTTAAATTCTGGTGAGGTATAGAAAATATGAATAGAATGCCGCAGTTTTGGGGTATACATGCAGCGCCTTCTCCTGTTCTGAACTGGTTACTTTTTTTGTTGCCATTTATAATTGTTATTGCTGTTTACATAATCGCTTCAGATTACAGGCATAGCAAAAATCCTTCGGATAAGCTGCTGCCCCCCGTCTCCAAGATGTATGAGTCCATGAAGAGTGCTGCTTTTGAGAAGCATAAAAGAACAGGTGAATATCAACTGTGGACGGATACTGGGGCAAGCCTTAAACGTATCGGCATTGGATTAGGTGCCTCAGCTATATGCGGATTATTGATGGGGTTACACCTTGGATTATTACCGGGGATTCGCAGTTTTCTTTTACCATTCATTACTTTTGTATCGATAATTCCTCCGCTGGCTGTCCTTCCGATACTATTCATTGTTTTTGGTGTTGATGAGCTGGCTAAAGTCATGTTGATTTTCCTCGGTACATTTCCTGTCATTGCGCGTGACATATACCTCACTGTAAAAAAGACCCCAAATGAGCAGATTGTCAAAGCCCTCACCTTGGGAGCCTCACAATTCGATGTCATCTATCGAGTTATTGCTCCCCAGATAATACCCAGACTTATTGATACAGTCCGGATAAATATGGGGCCTGCATGGCTATTTTTAATTGCATCTGAGGCTATCGCAGCAACATCAGGGCTGGGCTATCGCATTTTTCTTGTCCGAAGGTATCTGGCGATGGATACAATTATACCTTATGTTTTATGGATAGTCTTGATAGGTTTAACCATAGACGGGCTAATGAAAAAAATCATCCAGATGAAATACTCCTGGTACCTTGTTTCACAGGATTAAAGGAGCTAAAAATGAATAATTTAAAAAATACCAGCATTCTTTATCTGGAAGATGTTTTTAAACTTTACGGGACAAAAGTTATACTTGATGATATTGATCTGGCAGTAGGGGAGAAAGAGATAGTTACTGTTGTTGGACCAAGCGGGTGCGGCAAGTCAACCCTGCTGCGCCTTATTCTCGGACAGGAGGCGCCTACCTCTGGCACACTTTTATTAAATGGAAAGCCAATTGGGCTCCCTGATTCAACAAGGGGAATAGTATATCAAAAGTACTCGCTTTTCCCCAATAGAACTGTGCTTGGCAATGTACTGGAAGGATCGCGGCTTAGCTTAGGATTTTATGAAAGACATCACAGGAAAAAAGAATTAATTGATGAGGCAATTCATTATATTGAAAAAGTGAAGCTGGAAAAACACATGCATAAATATCCTCATGAATTGTCAGGAGGAATGCGTCAAAGGGTCGCGATTGCCCAGTCGCTTATCATGAAGCCAAAGTTTCTATTAATGGATGAACCTTTTGGTGCGCTTGACCCCGGAACTAGAGAGAGCATGCAGATTTTTTTATTGGAAGTGTGGGAAGAATATGGCATGAATATTTTTTTTGTTACCCATGATCTTGAGGAAGCCGTGTTTGTCGGCACCAGAATACTTGTCCTGTCGCAATACTATACAGATGACCGGGGAAATGGTGGGGATATAAACCGTGGTTCAAAAATAGTATGTGACTATTGCTTACCTGCTATGGCCACCTCTACGAAGGTCAAAGAAACAGCAGAATTTGGAGAACTTATCCAGCAGATCAGGCATGAAGGATTTGATCCTGAATATACACAGCATGCTAAAAATTTTAATCTTAAACATCCGCATTCTTTCCAAACATTAGGAGAAGAAATATGTCAACCCCAATAACCCTAATAGGTGTACCTGTATCAATGATTTTTCTGTCGTTTGAGGTGGTATTATCTTCACTGTTGTCAAGGAATTAGTTGTTTACAACCATTTTTCATCATTTGCTTACATCATTAAAAGGGTTTTTATGGAAAAGAGAGACGGGAACATACTGGAACAGATGAGATCAGATGCCTTAAAATGCTTTAAGGCTGCAATTGATAGCGTTAATCCCTATGATGCTGTAAAGAGGGCGCTGACCCTTTCGGGGAATATCATTACTGTTGCTGCTGGCGGGGAAAGATACGATTTTGACCTTGAAAAATTTGACAGGATATTTCTTGTAGGAGGGGGAAAGGCTGGGGCCCCTATGGCGGCTGCCCTGGAAGATACTCTTGGCAACAGGATTACAGAGGGGTTGATTGTTGTTAAATATGGATTCACCAGGAATCTGTTATACACCGAGATTATAGAGGCAGGGCACCCTGTGCCCGATGAAAAGGGCAGGGCAGGGGCAAAAAGGATAATGGATATCCTCAAGAAGGCGGGGGAGAGGGATCTGGTTTTTTCCATTATTTCAGGAGGGGGCTCTGCCCTTTTGCCTCTTCCAGTGGAAGGCATATCCTTTGAACATAAACAGAAGATCACTCAGATGCTGCTGGATTGCGGGGCAGGTATTGATGAGATAAACTGCATAAGAAAGCATATATCTGCAACCAAGGGCGGCCAGATGGCAAGGGCCGCCTTTCCTGCCACTACCATTAACCTCATGCTTTCGGATGTTGTTGGGGATAAAATGGATGTAATAGCATCAGGCCCCTTTGTCCCGGATAACAGCAGCTTCAAAGATGCCTGGGATATTGTGACAAAATACAGGCTTAATGATCTTATCCCTCATCCCATCAGGGATCACCTGAAGGCGGGGGTGGATAAAAAAATAGAGGAAACGCCGAAACATGGTGACGAGATATTTACAAGGGTCTTTAACCTTATTATTGGCAGTAACATGATCGCGCTTGAGGCGGCGGAAAAAGAGGCCCGGAGGCTTGGATATAGCACCCTTATCCTCTCCTCCATGATCGAGGGCGAAACAAGGGATATTGCGAATGTGCACACAGCAATAGCCCGTGAGGTCATAAAGAGCGGCAAGCCCATTGCACCTCCATGCTCTATTATTTCAGGGGGTGAGACAACTGTGACAATCAGAGGGAATGGAAAGGGGGGTAGAAACCAGGAGTTCTGCCTCGCCGCTGCAATGGATATCCATGACATGCCTGAAAGGGTTGTTATTTTAAGCGGTGGAACAGATGGCAATGACGGCCCTACGAATGCAGCAGGGGCAATAGTCGACCCCTTTACCATAAAGAGAGGAGATACAGCAGGGATAAGTGCTTCAGGACATCTTGCAAATAATGATTCATATCATTATCTGGAAAAGACAGGGGATCTGCTCATTACAGGGCCAACCAATACAAATGTGATGGATGTGAGGGTCATGCTTGTCAGATAAGGAAATGAGCCATCTTTCTTGTGGATGGGGATGATGACAGGGATTACCAAAGGGCGCAAGGCGCAGGGGGCAGGGCACAGGGTTAAAGATTCAAGATTCAAGATTAAGGTCCAATGTTCCAGGTTTAAGGGAACAGGTTAACAAGTTAACAGGTTAAGGCTTTTTAATTAAATCTTCACCCTGCACCTTGTGCCCTGTGCCTTTATTTTCTCTTCCCCCACTTCCTTACGAGATAGGGTTTTACAGATTCAAAGACCATGCACTCCTCCTCTATGGCTGCCTCTGTCTGATGTGTGGTCATCTTTTCGGTCTTCCTGATAAAGGATAATGTCTTGCCAAAGTATAGGGGAACAAGGGCATCCATCAATCTATCAGGATTATCCGCATCCCTGTATTCAACAGCCCAGTCATACAGGACCCTTGCCCATAGCTCTACCGGGAAGGTAAAATCACCTGTGGTCATTCCCTTTATTTCATAAAGCTTCCCAAAGATATCCGGTGAGAGTGTCTTTTTCCATACCTCATCATATTCCCTGAACCCGTCATGAAAACAGTTCAGCAGGCTTACCGGGTCTATCTCCACCTTTGGAGGAAACTCTGTTTCCCATGAACCAAAACCGTTTATGGCAGTGGGTTTACTGTTTTTCACCCTGCGCCAGTTATGATCCAGCCTCTTCATAAGAGAAAAGATTGTCCCAACCTCCTGCCTGAACATCGGGTAAACGGTTGCAAACAGCTCCCTGTTTCTGTGCTCCTTGGGTCTGCCTATAAAAGACTGGCATAGCCTGACCTGCTGATTCATGGCAATGGTGCTCATCCAGATGTCAATACCAAAACTCATAACCGCATCATTCCGTATTTCAGTTTCAAGGTATCTCCTGGTCAGCTCTCCGCTGAATCCAAAATCCCCTCCAATGGGCTGGCGCACCCTTCTTCCATACAGCGCCCTTGAAAGGGGATATGCAATGCTGTTTGTTATGGTGCCGTCATATTTGTGTCTTACATACAGAGGTGTGACAAAAGAAAAACCTTTAAACAGGGGCTCTCCCATGCATTTGATCCATTCAGGTGTTATGCTTTTAAGGTCTGCATCCACCACCAGCACTGCCTCTGCCCCAAGCTCCTTAACCTTCCTGAAAAGGTTAATAAAATTGTTTCCTTTGCCCTTAACCCCGGGGGGAGTGGAGATATATATCTTCGGTACATCAGTAGGGGTCGCAAGGAATGCCTTTTTTGTATTGTCAGGGGAATTATTATCACAGTTGATAATGACCGCCTGTTTTTCAGGAAAATACCTCTTTATCCCGAGGCTTATCTGAATGGTAGGATAGGCAATGGTATCTGCCTCATTGCAGGAGGGGATACCCACAACAAGGTCTGCCCTCCCTATTTTTCCCGGGTTGACCTCCTTTTCAAACATAGGAAAGGTCCTCTCTTTCTACCTAAAAAAGCCTTTTCTGCGCCTCTTCTTTATCGCCTTTGTATTCCAGTTTGAAATGGCTGTATGCCGGCCTTGTGGCTACTCTTCCCCTCGGTGTCCTTTTTATAAAACCCTTCTGTATCAGAAAGGGCTCATACACATCCTCTATGGTGTCTTTTTCCTCGCACACGGCCGCTGCAAGGGTGTCAAGCCCTATTGGGCCACCATCATAGTTGTTGATTATGGTAAGCATGATGCTCCTGTCCATCTTGTCAAGGCCAAGCTCATCCACATCAAGCATGTTAAGGGCGTGCATGGATATCTTTTTTGTAATTACACCGTCACCATCAATCTGGGCAAAATCCCTCACCCTGCGTAAGATGCGGTTGGCCACCCTTGGGGTGCCCCTTGATCTTCTTGCTATCTCCATTGCGCCGTCATCCTGGATGGGGATATCAAGGATTGCAGCAGATCTTGTGACAATCTGTTTCAGCTCCGCATCATTGTAAAATTCCACACGCTGAATCACCCCGAAACGATCCCTTAATGGGGGTGTTAAAAGCCCTGTCCTGGTTGTTGCGCCAACAAGGGTAAAGGGTTTAAGGGGTATCTTCATGGTGCGGGCAGATGGCCCCTGGCCGATTATAAGGTCAAGCTGGAAATCCTCCATTGCAGGGTACAGTATCTCTTCCACAACATGGTTGAGCCTGTGGATCTCATCAATAAAGAGCACATCCCTGGGCTGAAGGCTTGTGAGAATGGCAGCAAGGTCACCGGGCCTCTCTATTACTGGTCCTGATGTGCTTATAAAATTTACACCAAGTTCAATAGCTATTACATTTGCAAGGGAGGTTTTACCAAGGCCTGGAGAGCCATGGAACAGCACATGATCAAGTGCATCTGAACGCGCCTTGGCTGCCTCAATAAATACCTTCAGGTTCCTCTTTACCTCGGTCTGACCGATATATTCGGCAAAACAGGTGGGCCTGAGACTTGTCTCTGCAGGTATCTCATCATCATGCAGTTCAGGGTCTATTATTCTTTGATCATCTGTATCCATGTTAATCCATAAGGTAAATATCAGACAAGCACCCTCAGCGCCTCTGTGATAACAAATTCAAGTGTTTTATCGCCAGGCCCGGTTAATGCCTTTTCAACCGCCTTTTCAGCGGCCTTAAGGGTGTAACCCAGGTTTACAAGGGCAGAGATTGCATCATCCTTTATCAGCCTCTCTTCATGGGAGGCAATCTTTGTTGGTGGCATGTCAGCAGAGTCAGGCCTTATCAGTTTAGCCTTGTCCTTGAGTTCAAGAGCGATTCTCTCAGCTGTCTTTTTCCCCACTCCGGGGATTGATTGAAGCCTTGCCACATCCCCCTGTGCGATTGCCGTTAGCAGTGCGTCAGGCCCTATGCCTGAAAGGATATTCATACCAAGCTTTGGCCCGATACCTGAAACAGATATGAGCAGCCTGAATATCCTCTTTTCCAGGATGGTCTTAAAACCATAGAGGAGGAGGGCATCCTCCCTTACATGGGTGTGGATGTGGAGGCTTATCTCATGACCCTGTTCATCCGGCAGCGTATAAAAGGTGGAAAGGGGGACAAAGACCTCATAGCCCAGCCCGTTTACATCTATGATAACAGAGTCGGTTGCTTTGGATAATAGTGTGCCTTTCAGATGAGCGATCATATCTTCTTCTCATACCTTGTCCAGTTAAGGTGGCATATTGCTGCTGCCAGGGCATCAGTGGTATCAGCCCTCTTAATAGAGGGCAGTTTAAGAATCATCCTTACCATGGAACTGACCTGCTCCTTTGTTGCCCTGCCATACCCTACAACCGACTGTTTTATCTCAAGCGGGGTGTATTCATATATCTTTACATTACACTTTACGGCAGCAATCAGGGCCGCGCCCCTTGCATGGCCCAGCTTCAGACTGCTCTTTACATTTTTTGCAAAAAACACATCCTCTATAGCCATCTCATCCGGCCTGTACTGCTCCATAAGCTCGACCATCTTCTCAAATATTTTAAAGATCCGGTCGTAAAAGGGGACATTACCAGTTGATTCTATTGCCCCAGATGTGATGCAGGTGAAAAGATTATTCTTTTTACTTACAATGCCGTATCCGGTAGTTATGGAGCCGGGATCAACCCCCAGCACCAGCATCAGCCTATTGCCTCCATGACTTCGTCCGGGATATCAAAATTGGCATACACATTGTTTACATCGTCGTTTTCTTCAAGGGCCTCCATCAGGTTGATCATCTGCTCCGCCTTTTTGCCCTCAAGCCTTACAGTCATCTGGGGAATCATGCTAATCTCAGCGCTGCTGTATTCTAACTTTGCATCGTCAAATGCCTTTTTGACCGTTTCAAAATCGTTAGGGGCGGTCACAACCTCAAACTCATCATCCTCTTCCTTAACATCCTCTGCCCCTGCATCAAGGGCGAGCTCCATAAGCTTTTCCTCGTCTGCCTTGTCCTTGTCAAAAGTTATAATGCCCTTTTTATCAAACTTCCATGCAACACATCCTGGCTCACCCAGGCTACCGCCGTGACGGTCAAATATATATTTTACTTCGGCAACAGTCCTGTTTTTATTGTCCGTAAGACATGCAACAAGCATGGCAACACCACCGGGGCCATATCCCTCGTAAGTCATCTCTTCATAATTTACACCCTCAAGCTCTCCTGTACCTTTTTTTATCGCCCTTTCAATATTATCCTTGGGCATGTTTTCCGCCTTGGCAGCAATGACTGCTGACCTCAGCCTGGGGTTACTATCTGCGTCCCCGCCCCCCATCCTGGCAGCTATGGTAATTTCTTTGATAAGACGGGTAAATATCCTTCCCCTCTTTGCATCAGCTGCACCTTTTTTATGTTTAATTGTACTCCATTTTGAATGTCCGGACATCAATTGCCTCCTAAAATGACTGTTATTATAACCTTTTTATCCCGAGCAGATAGATTTCACGGCTTCTTTTTCTTACAGCCAACGGCCGTATAAGCCTTACCTGCCCGAAATATTCTGAAACTCTTTCTTTAAAATATTTAAAATCCTCCCCCTCAAAGACCTTGCATAAAAAATCATGCTCTTTTCTGAGGAGTCTTACTGCTATATCAAGTGCCCTCCCTGCAAGCTCAAGGGAGCGGGCACAATCCGTGATATTATTACCGGTTGTGTTGGGCGCCATATCACTTAAGAGGAGGTCTATTTCTCCTGCCTCCTGAAAGAGCGCCTCCATGTCAATATTAAGGGCATTACCCCTGATAAACCTGAAATTTGGGGCCGAGATCTTTTGGGGAATTTCTATATCAAGGCCGATAACCTCGCCATTTTTCCCCACCTTTTCAAGCACATATTGCGACCATGAACCCGGATAACAGCCAAGGTCCATTACTCGTGCGCCATTTTTAATCAGTCTATGCTTTCTGTCAATCTCTTCAAGCTTATATACTGACCGGGCAAGCCAATTTTCCTCCTTTGCCCTCTTTGTATAGTGATCATCCCAGTTGTTACCTTTTTTCATTCTATTATTGCCTGAAACCTGAAGCATAGCAGTTTTTTTTAATCAAGTACCATATATTATTGTCTTTTGTAAAAAGATTTCTTTGTAAAACCATGAAGAAAAACAGCTGTTTCCTGTAAATTATGGCCAGAGATTAGATGGTATTAAAAAATATTTAAGAAAGGCAAATATTATGTCGATAAGATACTGAAGGCATCTCATTTGGAATAACCGGGAGCAATCCCTCTGGTTTTATAAGGAGGCAAAAATGATATCTTCAATAGGGAACACCATATCTGCCCTCAATGCCTATGGAACAGGCCTTAATGTAAAGGCCAACAATATAGCCAATGCAGACTCCGAGAACTTCAAAAAAAGCCGGGCCGTGTATGTTGAAGGAGAGAACGGTGATGTAATAGCCGAGATCAGCAAGGTCGGGCTGGAAAGCGAACTTCTTTCATTCTCTGGTGCTGAAGCTGTTACAGAGGCTCAGCCCTCAAATGTGGAACTGGCCGAGGAGATTCCGGGCATGATGATAGACCAGAAGGGGTTTGAGGCGAACCTCTCTGTTATCAAAACAAAGGATGAGATGCTGGGTTCCATACTGGATATAATCGCCTGATCTTGTTTATAACCTAACCAAAAGACTTCGATTTGGCCTGCTTAACAAGAAGTCTCTAATTATAGCCCTGCCACATTGATTAGCTTGATTAATACTCTTTATTTTAATATTATTTAAAAGCTCTGAAACTATATGGTTATTATATTAAAATCACCTTTAACATAAAATCATTATGCAGATATTACCTGAAAATAAAAAAACAATTCCAATCCAAATCTTTAATCTATTCTGGGAGTATGCCCCCGAATCTATCGATATTGATGCCCACCGGGATCTAATAATAGCCAGAATTACTGAGAGGGGATCGTGGGATTCCATGAAATGGCTCCTCCAAACATATTCAAAGGAACAGATACTATCCTTTCTCAACAAAAAAGGAATACAGACACTTCCTCTTCGGGAACTTAATTACTGGTTATTAATGATGGGGATATCATCAGAGGAAAGAGATCAGATCATTAATAAAACAAGCGAGTCGAACCATGTCTGGAACAACCGATATTCATACTGAGATATTAAATGATGCCCAGGTGAACCTGCTACATCATTTATCAGAAGCATTTATGAATTCTGACTATTATCTTGCCGGAGGCACTGCACTTGCACTAAAACTGGGGCATCGGCTTTCAAAAGACTTTGACTGGTTTATTAACAGGCTCGGTGACCCGGAAGACCTTTTTAGAAGGTTGAGATCGACTAATGTGTCATTTACCGTGCTTTCGACTGCCTGTGAGACAGTATACCTGAATATAGATTCAGTACAGGTGAGTTTTATCGGCTATGATTATCCTTTGCTGGATTCTCCTGGGATAGCATCTGCAAAATACCCATTCCGGATCGCCGGGTATGACGATATTGCCTGTATGAAGCTTTCAGCAATCGCCTCAAGGGGATCAAGAAAAGACTTTGTGGATCTTTATTTTTTAATAAAAAATTTTAAACCTCTTAACGCATATCTGGAGCTTTTCATCAAAAAATACAAAAACAGGGATATCGGCCATGTAATAAGGAGCCTGGCCTATTTCAAGGATGCAGAAGCGGAACCGGAACTAAATATTATTGCGCCATTTGACTGGGGAAAAATGAAGGTTGATTTTGAAGGCTGGGTAAAAAGTATTAGTTGCTAAGGAGGTCTGCCACCATGTTAAAACGAGTTGCTTTTACACTTATAATTACAAGTTTGATAAATAGTGCTGTCCTGCTGCTTTCGGGCACTGCACTGGCAGCATCGTCCTGTAAGGATATTAAAAATTTAAAGCTTGATCATGCTGTAATTACCAGCACATCTATGGTTTCCAAAGGACCTGCCCCCAAAATTGCAGGTATTGGCGGAGGCACCCAGAATGAAATGCCACAGCCTGATCTCCCTGCCCATTGCAGGGTTGAGATTGATCTCACACCCACAACCGACTCCATGATTAAGATGGAGCTCTGGCTGCCAGTGGAAAACTGGAACAGGAAATTTATGGGCGTAGGTAATGGTTTTTTTGCCGGCTCTATCCAGGGTATGATGTTTGATATGCCTGAGGCATTAAGGCTCGGTTATGCCACTGCTGGTACTGATACAGGGCACCAGGAGCAGGGCGGGGAATGGGCCATTGGTCACCCTGAAAAGATGATTGATTTTGCCTATCGCTCAACCCATGAGATGACTCTAAAGGCAAAAGAGATCATCAAGGCATTTTATAATAGAGATGGTGTCCTGTTTGATATTGTCCGCATTGCCTTTAATGATCCAAAACTGGACTGGCGTAAATTTGATCTTGATCGAGATATGCCGCTTATTAACAAGGCGGTTGGTTATGTTGATGCCGTGGACCCTGATCTGAGCAGATTCAAGGCCAGCAATGGAAAGCTGCTATTTGCCCACGGATGGAGCGATACAGGTATTACCCCTGAAACAACCATCTGGTATTATGAGAGTGTGCTTGAAAAAATGGGTAAGGATCAGGGGGACTGGGTGCGACTTTTTCTTGTGCCAGGCATGGGGCATTGCGGCGGCGGCCATGGTGTAAACAGTATGGACTCTATTGGAATACTTGAGCAATGGGTAGAAAAGGGTGTTGCCCCGGATCAGATTATGGGGTATGGCAAGGATGGTCTAACACGCCCCCTGTGCCCTTATCCAAAATATGCCGAATATAAAGGGACGGGAGATCTGAAGGATAAAGATAGGTGGCAATGCGTAGAGCCTGCGAAGAGGAAATAAACGGTCTTTTATTTTCCCCACTCTTCTCTCTCAAGCGGCAACGATACAGAGCAGCAGGTCTTTTGATATTTTATCTCAAGGCCATACGCCTTTGCATGCGCTATGGCCTCTTCAGACGGAATGGCCATCCGGTTTATACCTGCATCTATGGCGAGCAGCTCCTTTTTGATATCTCCCCTCTGGCGTGCGCAGCCCAGGCTCAATATTGTATCAGGCATCATGAGCCTTGCCTTTACTATTATCTCTGCGATCTCTTCGGCAGTGGGAGGTGTTCTTCCCCAGAGCGGGGTTTTAGGGAGGGGCATAAGAGATATTATTACCAGTTGCCGCGGCTTATAACCTGACACAGCTTCAAGGGCCTTTTCTTCATATCTTATTCTGCCATGCTCAAGCCCGCATATGATATGGGGTATAAAATCTATCCCTTCATTTGCAAGGTATCTGATAGTGTCATATATCCTTGAAACGCCGTGCCTTACATGGCATATGTTCTGATATGTAGAGTCATCTCCAATCACATCCATTAATGCCTGATCAACCCCTGCATTTCTGAACTCTTTTGCTGTCTCGGCATCAAGTATGCCGCTGTGTGCAGAGATAAAAAGCCCTGTCTTCGCCTTTATCTCTTTGACTGCGGGAAGAAATGTCTTCCAGGGAAGCCTCCCCTCACGGTCGCACCCGCCAGTAATGAGTATACCAGGGCAGCCTTTCTTTTCGTAATCTATCGCCTTTTCCACCAGCGCTTCAGGGGTAAGCGCAGGGGGCATTGTCTTCAACAATTGACCTTTACAGTGGTCACATAAAAGGGAGCATTTTTTGCCGGTCATGGAGATGGCAGGGTAATCTCCCCTCATGCCGTCAAGGGAGAACATGCCGGGCAGATACATGGTGATCTTTTTCCCGAACCTCTTCCATGATAGTTCTCTTGCCTGTTTTAGGCGGTCATTAAGGTCTGTCAATCTTTATAATACTCCTCAAAAATAACCCAGCATTTTTTAATGATCTTATCAAGGTGATCCCAACTGTTTTCCATCAGCTCTCTTCTTTTATATGCCCGTTCCTGAGTTTCACCATAAAGGTCCATCCATTCCTCTTCATACCCTTTAAGTACATTCGCGTCACCTTTTTTTACTGCCTCTGCTGCCCATTTGCCGGCCATTTTACCTATAATAACCGCCTGGCTAACCCCTGCCCCTGTTATGGGGTGGGTATGGCCAGCGGCGTCTCCAACCAGCATTATATTGCCTTTTACTATTTTTCTGGGGGCCTCTGCGGGTATCCACCCTGCATTATAACCTGCGACCTCACCAGTTATCCTGTTCTGTTCTTTCAGCTTTTGCAGGAAGCAATATAGAGATTTTCGGATATTATCAGGGCTGCCACCGCGTTTGATGCCAAGCCCTACATTGGCAACATCGCCCTTTGGAAAGAGCCATGCATAACCGCCGAAGAAATGCCTATCAAAATACACCTCTGTGCTCCCGGTTGCCTCTGTTAAGTGAACTTTTGCCTGCACAGCAGGGATAAGGTTCCTGTTTGTTGACCCTATCCATCTCCCAACCCTTGTATGCGGCCCGTCTGCACCGATTATAACACGCGCCTTTATCCTGATCTGCTCCCGCTCTTTGACTGCCATGACGCAACCATTATCATATTCAATGGCACTGGTTTCTGTCCAAATAACAGCCCCGGCCTCTTTTGCCTTTTGAGCCAGGGCCTGATCAAGGATATCCCTGTTTATCATAAGACCGGGTGCAGGGGTTTCTACTATGTTGTTATCCGGCAGAAAACTTTTCATGGTTTTTACAGGCTGGACAATAAAATCCCTTTTACAATCCAGTTCGCTTAGAAGCTGTCTCGGGATAAACTCGGCGCATCGAACAGGTGCGCCTATTACCTTTTTTCTATCTATCAGAAGTACCTTTACACCGGTCAGGGCAGCTATACTTGCCGCACATGCGCCCGCAGGCCCTGCGCCTATGACAAGGATATCGCACCTCTCCTCCTTCATGCAGCCCCTCTGGCCTTGTACTCATCCACCACATTCAGCACTGTCTCAAGCAGTGTAATGTTTACATGGGTCTGACTCTTAAACTCCCCTTTATAGGCCTCCTTTGCCTGATCCAGATCATAACAGGTAGTGTTATCTATATTCAGGAGTATGCCAGGGATACCTGCCTTTTCAAAATCATGCACATGCTTGGTAAAAAAGGGCTGGCAGCAGCAGCCTATAAAGGCCTTTTCCTTGAGAATCCTGATTCTGTCAAGCTCTGATAAAAGATCCTCAAAGCTGTTAACGGACCGCACATCCATTTTTCTTTTCCAGCCGAGGCCCCATGCCTCACCAATAGAGCAGGCGCCGCACTGGCGGCAGCTCTTTTTATACCTGAGTGGGCATGTAAGACTTTTAGCACAGTAGGGAAGAAGTAGCACGGTTGGCTCTGCGGCTATAACATCCTTAAAAGAGCCGTTTGTAACAGATATCTGGTTGCACACCTCAAGCGGGATGCCATATTCAGACCCTATGGCCGCCTTTTCAATGGCTATCTCCAGGGGTTTAAAAAACTGGTCCGGGTTTATCCCGGGTATGGTTATGCGGCCTTCGCTGAAAAAATTATCCACAATATTAAAAAGCTCATCACGGGAAAAGGGCTGCCCCCTGAGTGCTGACTCAAGGTCATAAAGCGCCCTGGATGGAAATGAGAGAAAGTCTCCTGTTATATAGATATCCTGGATCCTGTTTCTTGCCCGATCCACAGCAATGGTAAAGCGTACAAGGCCGTTTTCCACCTTGTTTGCTGCCTGCAAGACCTCTTTGCCTGATACCTTTGGTTTTACCCTCTCGATCCATTCAGTGGATGAATAATATGCAAGCTTTTGTCTGAAAAGCCCTTCTTCCTCTTTTGTAAGCCCGGAAGGCACCAGCTTTATATCAAGGGATTCTTCAAAACCCCTTACAATGGCCCTTTTTATCTCCTCAGACGCGGGTGTATGACCAAGCTCCCAGTTAAGGCAGGTGACCCTCTCCTTTACCGAGTTGATCTCCTTTGCCTTGAGTTTTTCAACAGGTATCTTGAGTGCCTTTAGCATTGTATCCACATCAAAATCCACAAGCATGGTGCCCTGAAAAAAGAATGCCCTGTCAGCTTCTGTCCCTCCTGTCCCGGAGATCTTTCTGCCGTTTATCTCTATATCGTTCCTGGGGCGAAAGGCTGCCTTTAAACCCATGTAGCCGATGGCATTAACTACCGGTTCACAAAGGGCCTTAAACAACCTCTGGTTTGGGATCTCCATGTTAAAGAAATCCTTGTCACATATGACCTCCCAGCCTATCTGGTTCTCATCAAAAAAGATCGCACCCCCGCCTGTGATGCGCCTGTTTATATCTATACCATTTTCAAGGCAGTATGATTCACGAATCTCTTCATTAACCGCCTGATGAAACCCTACAAGTACAGATGGGGGGGAAAACTGCAAAAAACGTATGGTATCAGGGGTCTTAAGCTCCCCCTTGAGTTCAAGAAGTGTATCATCCATGGCCATATTCTGTGCTGCTGTCATATGGCCGGTATCAAGTAATCGCCATTCTTTCAAAACCTGGCTCCCAAAAAATAAAGGGCATGAAAACCATGCCCTTTATAAAAGATGAATTAATTTTCTTTATTTCAGGATGATATAGAGGCCTTAGCTACCTCGACAAATGAAGAGGATGGAAATTTTTCTATAAAATCCTTTAATATCTCGTTAGATTTAGTGAAATCCTTTTTAATCCTGTATATGCCTGCAAGGCTCAGCATTGCCTGCTCTTTTGAATAGCCTTCTGCCTTTGCGACCGCCTTTTCAAGGGTCTTAATTGCCATGTCATATTCCCCCTTTTCTTCATAACAGGTGGAAAGTGCCAGCAGGGCATATGAGTAATAGGGTTCATCAGGCTTTTTGTCCAGATAATCCTGGTATTTTTTGATCGCGTCATCATACTTTTTTTCCAGAAAATCAATGTGGGCCATCTGGGGAATGGTAAGAGGTGCGGCCTTTGACATTTTATATTCCGCAAGCACCTTTCCGAAATCCGCCCTTGCTTTTGCGTAGATTTCCTGTTTTTTCTCAGGGGTGATACTGCCTGATATTTCATAATACCCGGTATTGTAAGCCTCCTGTGCCCTGATATTTCGGTGTTTCAGATAAATATTTCCGGCTATAAACAGGATAATAATCGCAAGTATGCAGTACCCTACGATATAAAGCTGCTTTTTATGTTCACCGGCCAGGACAAACATCCGGGCAGAAAAGGTGATAAACTCATCGTTGGTTGATAACAGTTCTTTTCTTGATTTTTCCTTTGTCATATTACTACCTCTTTATGGAAAGTGCCCAGATTGTCTAACAGACACCATATGTTCAGTCAAGTGAAAAGATATTCGCTGATTATCATAAAATTGATTTACCATTGAATCAGGGTTGACACTTTTGGCCGGTAATTTTAGTATATCGTGCGGTTTTCTGGCTGTAATCGGTTATTGGTATAATAGAAATTCTTTACCGGTCCATGATACAGAAAAACTGCTATAAATCATTTTCAGGAGAAACATATGTCAAATGTTGTTGTAGTTGGCGCCCAGTGGGGTGATGAAGGAAAAGGAAAGGTTGTTGACCTGCTGGCATCAAGGGCGGATATGGTGGTGCGTTTCCAGGGAGGAAACAATGCGGGTCACACACTGGTGGTGAAGGGTGAAAAGACCATATGCCACCTGATACCTTCGGGTATACTTCATAAAGAAAAAAAATGCCTGATCGGAAACGGTGTGGTAATTGACCCGGAGGTGCTCCTTGATGAAATCAGGATGCTTACATCAAAGGGAATCGCAATCTCCCCTGAAAATCTTGCTATCAGTGAAAAGGCGCACATTATCATGCCCTATCACAAGGCTATTGATGTAGCGAGTGAGACAGCAAAGGGTGATGACAAGATAGGCACAACAGGCAGAGGCATAGGTCCCTGCTATGAAGACAAGGCGGGAAGGCGCGGTCTAAGGGCCATTGACCTGCTGGACCCGGACACAATGGCAGAAAAAATTCGTTTTAACCTGAAGGAAAAAAACTTTCTCCTGACCAGGTTCTATGGTGCAGCAGCCCTTGAATTTGAGCCCATATACAGCAAATGCATGGAGATGGCGGAAATACTTAAACCCTATATCGCAAATGTCTCTATACTGGTAGACAGGGTGGCGGAAAAGCATGGAAAGATACTTTTTGAGGGGGCACAGGGGACACACCTTGATATAGATCACGGGACATATCCATTTGTTACATCCTCAAACCCTGTATCAGGCGCAGCATGTGCGGGTGTGGGTGTAGGGCCTGGTAAACTGCACCATATACTGGGCATAGTAAAGGCCTATACAACAAGGGTAGGGTCTGGCCCCTTTACTACAGAACTTAATGATGAGACCGGAAAATACTTGCAGGAAAAGGGCTCAGAGTTTGGTGCCACAACAGGCAGGAGGCGCCGCTGCGGGTGGCTTGACCTTGTCATGATGAAGGACTCTATCAGGTATAACGGGTTTTCAAGCATAGGCATGACAAAGCTTGATGTGCTAACAGGCCTTGATGTCATAAAGGCCTGTGTATCTTATGAACTTGATGGCAAAAAGATAGATTACATGCCCGCAAGTATTAAGGCGCTTACCAGGTGTACCCCTGTTTATGAGGAATTTAAGGGCTGGAAGGGTGATATCTCAAATGCAAAGTCTGTTGATGAGCTCCCTGCGGAGGCAAAAAATTATCTGAACAGACTTGAAGAGATCATGAAGGTCCCCTTCTCAATCATCTCTGTAGGCCCCATGAGGGATCAGACGATAGCGCTGATGGATCCTTATTTAAAATAACGACTTTTTCGAAAGGGAAAATGTTTTTCGTTTTTTCAAACAGGCTCAAGGCGCAGGGCACAGGGTGTAAAAATAAAGGCACAAGGCTCATGGCGCAAGGCACAAGGTTTAAGACAAAAGACGTAAGGTTCGTACAGGGGTTAAGAAAATATGTTTTTTATTTTCCTTGCGCCCTGCGCCTTGAGCCATTTTTTATATTAACATGATTCAACTTTTTGACCATATTTATTAAAAAAACTATGCCTACCTATAGTAAACAATTCGACATCATCGTGGTCGGTGCAGGCCATGCAGGGTGCGAGGCTGCCCTTGCTGCCTCCCGCATGGGGCATGCTACACTCCTCATAACTGTAAACCTTGACCATATTGCGGCCATGAGCTGCAACCCTGCCATTGGTGGGCTTGCAAAGGGACACCTTGTAAAGGAGATAGACGCCCTTGGCGGTGAGATGGCAAAAAACACCGATGCAACCGCTATACAGTTCAGGCGGCTCAATACAAGAAAAGGTGTTGCGGTACAGGGGTCAAGGGCACAGAGCGACATGGACCTCTACAGAAAAAGGATGAAGTCCATAGTGGAGGATCAAGTTAACCTTGATATAAGACAGGCTCTGGTAGAACGACTTCTGGTGGATGATGGCACTGTCTATGGGGTAGAGACCCAGATCCACGAGCGTTTTTTATCAAAGGCTGTAATCCTTACCACTGGTACATCCCTCAGGGGGCTGATCCATGTGGGTCTCGATCACTTCCCAGCAGGCAGAATGGGTGACCCTGCAGCTGAAGGGCTTTCAAAGCATCTGGCGGAGCTGGGGTTTGAGATAGGAAGGCTCAAGACCGGCACTACACCCAGGCTTAACAGCCGCACAATAGACTATTCCGGCCTTGAAAGGCAGGATGGGGATAAAGACCCCAGGCCATTCTCATTTTCCACAACGGAGATCACGCTGCCCCAGCTCCCATGTTACATAACCTATACAAATGAAAAGACCCATGATGCCATAAGGGCAGGGCTTGATAAATCCCCACTTTACAGCGGGATTATTGAGGGTGTGGGCGCAAGATACTGCCCTTCTATAGAAGACAAGGTTGTTCGCTTTGCTGAGAGGGAAAGGCACCAGATATTCCTTGAACCGGAAGGGCTTGATACAAAAGAGGTCTATCCGAACGGCATACCCACGAGCCTCCCGGTTGATGTGCAGGAGCGGATGGTAAAATCCATACCAGGGCTTGAAAGGGCAGAGATAGTAAGGCCAGGTTATGCCATTGAGTATGACTATGTGAACCCCATACAGCTTAAGCCCACACAGGAGACAAAACTTGTTAAAAACCTGTACCATGCAGGCCAGATAAACGGCACATCTGGTTATGAAGAGGCTGCGGCCCAGGGCATGCTTGCGGGTATTAATGCGGTATTAAAGATCAGGGGTGAAGAGCCCCTTATCCTCTCAAGGGCCTTAGCCTATACAGGAGTGCTGATAGATGATCTTGTCACAAAGGGGACACAGGAGCCCTACCGCATGTTTACATCAAGGGCAGAGTACAGGCTGCTTTTAAGGGAAGACAATGCGGATGCCAGACTCAGGAAAATTGGTTATGAGCTGGGCCTTGTGCCTGAAGAGATATACAGGGAATTCCTTGATAAGATGGCGAGGATAGAGGGCCTGGAAAAGAGGCTTAATGAGATCAGGATCATGCCTGATGCCTCAACGCTTGATAAACTAAAGGATATTGGGTCATCACCAATAAAAAATCCCTCAACCCTTGCGCAGCTTCTAAGAAGGAGCGAGCTCTTTTATGAAGATCTCTTTATCTTTGCCCCTGAACTGGCAGGAGAGAGCGCTGTCATATATGAAGAGGTTGAAACCAGGATAAAATATGAGGGGTATATCAACCGGCAGCAGGAGTATGTGGAAAAATCCAAACGAATGGAAGAGGCAGGCATACCTTCTGACATCAATTATAGTGAGGTGTATGGTCTGACCAGGGAGGTAAGGGAAAAACTCCATAGAATAAGGCCTGTTAACCTGGGGCAGGCATCCCGAATATCAGGGATAACCCCTGCTGCCATCATGGCTCTTCAGGTGCACTTCAAAAGGATCAGGCAGGCTAAGGATTAGCCCAAGAAAGTGTCAAATATTTTTGTACATATTTTTATTAATGCTAAATTAACATCAATTTATAATGATATTGGTTAAACATCTTTCCAAAAAAAATAGAAAAGATGTTTAAGTTTTTCCGGCTTATGTCGATAAGTAAGGCAGAGGGTTTGATACTCTTTTCTCCTATTACCCCCCGCTGCTTTTTACGAGTCGGGGGGTCTCCTTTTTTAGGGGTAAATAATTACTTCTGTTCCTTCACAACAATATTTTCCTTTGCTGAAACTGTCGCCTTTATACCGGATGCAGAATTTCCACCGACCATTACCGTAAAATCTCCGGGTTCGATGATCCTCTGCATGTTATCGTCATAAAGGGCAAAATCATCCGGCCTTAGCGAAAAGGTTATATTTCGCTTTTCACCGGCCTTTAACCCCACCCTTTTAAATGCCCTGAGTGATTTATAGGGTACTGGAAATGAGGCGCTGTTATCGGTAATATAAACCTGAACAACCTCGGCCCCATCCCTCTCTGATGTGTTTTTCAAATCAACAGAGATGGTTACATCCTTGTCTTTGTTTATCTCACCCGGCTCCAGCCTGATATTTGAATATTCAAAGGTTGAGTAGCTTAATCCATGCCCAAAGGGATAAAGCACATCTCCATCAAAGTACCTGTAGGTGCGTCCAGCCATTGCGTAATCCTCATATGGGGGAAGCTGCTCCTCTGATCTGTAGAAGGTAACAGGCAGACGGCCAGAGGGATTATAATTACCGAATATGATATCCGCAATTGCCTCCCCTCCTGCCTCTCCGGGATACCATGCCTGAATTATGGCTGGGACATTTTCATTCTCCCAAACAAAGGATACTGCGCTCCCGCTCATATTCACAAACACAACCGGTTTACCCAGTTTCATAAGGGCCTTCATCATCTCTGTCTGGGCAGTAGGCAGTGATATCTTTGTCCTGTCGCCCCTGTAAAACCCCTCAAACTTAATATCCTCGCCCATCTCTTCACCTTCAAGACGCGGGGTAATTCCTCCAGCAAATATTATTGCGTCCGCATCAGTGGCGATTTTAATGGCCTCTTCAAAGAGGTCATAACCCGGCTCATGCCATCCGAACATCAGCTGTGCATTGTTGCTGCCATCATAATATTCAATCTTAAAGGGGTAAAGTTTGCCTGCTGTAAGCTCCACCTCGCAGACTGTAGTCTTCTTGCCCCTGCTTAACCATGAGTCAATAACAGGTTTATCTTCAAGGTATAGCCTGTAACCATCATCACCGGTTATACCGAGATAATATTTCCCGGTTTTATCAGGCCTAAATTCCCCCTCAAAGCGGATGGAAAAATTATCCACGGGCATCCCCTCCAGAGGTGCACCATAGGAGTATTCCCTGTTTATATCCTGCTCTGTTGCAACTTTGAAGGGTTCATCTTTAAGTTCAACATTTGAATAATATGAGGTTTTTATCCCCTTCTCACCATTTACTGAAAAGGCCTCTGCTGGTACAGGCTTAAGCCGGTATTTTTCTCCAAGGTAATTTACACCCAGGGTATAGGTAACAGTGGCCGACACAGGGAGCACCTTTTTCACACCAGTAAGCACGGTAGAATACTCTACTGGCGTACCATTGTAATTGCCCAGCAGCACCTCGTAGTCATCTGCGTTTGGGCCAATAACAGCAACCTTTTTAATCTCTTTAGATAAAGGCAGTATGGAGTTTGCATTTTTCAGGAGCACAATGGACTGCCTTGCTGTCTCAAGTGCAAGCCTGCCATGTTCAGGGGCAGTGTTCTTATCATAGGGTATCTGTGCATAGGAGACCATCTCAGGCGGGTCAAACATCCCCAGCTTAAAACGTGTATTTAATAATCGCCTTAAGGCTGTATTGATCTCTTCTTCTGATACAAGCCCCTGCGTTACAGCCTCCTTTAATGCGGGCTCTCCCCATCCGCACCTGACATCTGTGCCGCTTTTGATGGCTATGGCTGCTGCCTCTGGGGCAGTCTTAACAATCTTGTGATTCATAAATATGTCTTCTATGGCGCCGCAGTCTGATACAATGTGCCCTTCAAACCCCCACTGGTTTCTGAGGATGTCATGTAGTAGCGTGTCGCTTCCGCAGCAGGCATCGCCGTCGTATCTGTTATAGGCACACATGACAGCCTCCACATTCGCCTCAATAACAAGTGTCTTAAAGGCTGGTAGATATGTCTCCCACAGGTCCCTGTCACTTACTGTTATATCAAACTCGTGCCTGAGATGCTCAGGCCCGCTGTGCACAGCATAGTGTTTTGCACAGGCTGCTGCCTTCATGTATTCAGGATCATCACCCTGCAAACCCTTTACAAATGCAACACCGATACGGGAGGTAAGAAACGGGTCTTCACCATATGTTTCCTGGCCCCTGCCCCACCTGGGGTCACGGAATATATTTATATTGGGGGACCAGAATGTAAGCCCCTTGTACCGGCCATAATCCCCATTTCTAAATGCCTCGTGGTGTTTTGCCCTGGCCTCAGTTGATATTACATCTGCGATTTCATGTATAAGTTCTGTATCCCATGTTGCAGCAAGGCCTATGGCCTGAGGGAATACCGTGGCATTCCCTGCCCTTGCAACACCATGCAGCGCCTCATTCCACCACTCATATGCAGGTATACCAAGCCTTTCAACAGCCGGGGATGTATTTGTAAGTTGTGAGATCTTTTCATCAAGGGTCATCCTGGTCAAAAGGTCATTGATCCTTGTTTCGACCGGAAGGGCTGGATTCTGGAAGGTAAATTCATATACCTTTTGTTCACTTACCTCCTTCTTTTCAGTACATGAAAAAAACAGCACAGGAATAATGGAAAAAATAAATAATCTGAAATAGTGTCGCATCATGTTAACCCCTCTTTGTTTTTAAAATAATCTTAAAAATATGAAAATCACAGTAAGATTAATATGGTTCCTAAACATTGGTATAGTTTTAGTAGATTTTTTGTTTTTGGACAAGATTATACTGTATCTCATTTCTTCTTGATTTGCGGCCATAAATAGGTTTATACCCCCGATAAAGATTAACAGGAGATGTTTTATAAAAAAACAAGTATGGAAGCGAATAAAAAGGAAATCCCGGAATATTTGAGAATGAGCCTTGCAGCAGCCATGACCCTTGGTTTCAAGCCGGGGCTCTTTTACCGGAACGCGAGGCTATATTGCATTAACGTGCTACTCACCTATGAAGAGGGGTGTGCTGCAAGATGCGCCTACTGCGGGTTGTCCAGTAACAGGCCGGGCGCATATACAAAAAAGAGCTTTATAAGGGTCACATGGCCGGAGTACAGCCTTGATCAAATTATCGAGGGAATATCTAACAGGCAGGAGAGGGTAAAAAGGATATGTATCTCCATGGTGACAAATGGCCGCGCGGTTAAAGACACAAATGAGATATGCAAAAGGCTGCGCTCCTCCTTTGATATCCCTGTCTCCCTGCTTATATCTCCCACCATATTGAAATTTGAAGACCTTGAGGCGTTCAAGGCCGCTGGCGCTGATAAGATAGGCGTTGCCATAGACCTTGCCACAGAGGAGCTGTTTGAAAAATACAGGGGAAAGGGAGTTAAAGGGCCGCACAAATGGGAAAGATACTGGCAGTGCCTTGCTGGCTCCTTAAAACTTTTTGGAAAAGGTAATGCCGGGTCTCATTTTATGGCAGGCATGGGCGAAACAGAAAAAGAGATGTGTGAGGCTATGCAAAAGGTTAGGGATATGGGCGGCAATACTCACCTCTTTTCATTCTTTCCAGAGGCCAGTTCCCCTATGTCCGATCACCCCATGCCGCCAATGGCCCAGTACAGACGCATACAGGTCGCGAGATACCTCATAGATAACAGTATCTCAGATATCTCCCGGTTCAGTTTTGATGATTCAGGGCGAATTATAGAATTCGGATTATCGTCAGCGGATATAGAAAAGGTTATAGAAACAGGTGAACCCTTTCGCACAAGCGGATGCACAGGTTATGATGGCGAGGTTGCCTGCAACAGGCCATTTGCCAATTCCCGCCCCGGGCCGGATATAAGAAATTTCCCTTTCAAACCTGAAGAGGCGGATATAACACGAATTAAAAAACAGATGGAGTGAAAAGGTATTATCAGAATTGGATTTCAGGCTGAGGAACCAAAAGCAGAGTATAAGGTTAAAAGTAGTCTTTGATAAAAATATCATGAGCAGGGAAATATATGTTCTCCAATGTCAAGGGCTGGCCCTGGTCTTTCAAGGAAAGGTTACTCTATGTGGTAAGGCATTTATCTGTTTAGTGAATCGCTGTATTTCGTAATGTCTTATCAATCACATCATACCATGTTGTAACTGAATCTATAATACTGTCACAGGAGTTACTTCGACTCTCAGCAAACAGCTCAAATTCATCTATGTATTCACGCATCTGTTTAAGTGGTGTATCCATACAGGATACAGTTTTTTTAAGGCTTTCCTTCACATCGGTTGCTGCATTATTCTCCTGCGAATAGGTTAGTAAAAGAGGTTCGGTGATTCCTGCTTCTCGAATCACCCTGCTGATCTGAAAAGCGTTTGAACATATCCGGTTGCAATAATCTGTTACTTTGGGATGGGATGATTTTACTTCGTCAAAATGCAAATTCATCATAAACCCTGCTGCTTTTTCTATCCCGATAAAAATGTTTTGAATAGCCTTTATTTCATCTTTAGATACTCTTTCTCCAATTACCATGGCCATAGCCGGGGTATAAAACGCGGTTAAAATATCCACATATATAGGGTCATACCAGCCCTGGCCTGCCATTTTTGTTAGCCAATCCAGCGTGTCGGTTATCATATTTATCTCATGGTGATCTTTCTCTGATTCTCTTGGACCCTTTATTGAAGCCCTTAGCATATTATCAAATTTGCTGGCGATAGTGATGATCCGTGCGAAATCACCTATTTTATCCCCTCTTATTCCCCTGGGAAAACCGCCCTCGCTGGTCGGTCGCTCATGATGATCTCCTACACCCCTGATAATCTTCACATCATATTTTTTCTTGAGTATGAAGGTTGCCCCTTCAAGTATATATTCACCTATAAGCGGGTGGGCCTTTATCTGCCTCTTTTCCTGATCTGTTAATTCATTCTCCTGCTTTTTCCATATGTCGGGGTCAATGGCTATTTTACCAATATCGTGCAGGTATCCTGCCTTTGCAAGATCTACCAGGGTATTTTTATTCAGGCCATACCCTGTTCCTATCTTTATCGCAAAGATAGCGGTATTCTGAGCGTGCTGGACATACCTGCCTTCATGTTCCTGTTCGTAAAGGATATTCAGATTTTCCAGCATAATCTTATCAAAATCTATCTGCTTAATGATATTTTCTATCAACTCCGCTTTGCCGGTTTCAAAAATAATACTGTGTATGGGAGATTCCTCTTTTAAACGCTCTATGCTTGAGATAATGGCTTCATGATTTATTTTACCATCAATGGTCATGCATTTATCAATCCTTTCCCATAATCTTCGCTTTATTATATCTGAAAAAGTCCCAGAATCTATCACCCCTCCTTTGGATATAATTTTTGATCCGCGTTTTTCCTTGCCATCTGCATCTGTTATCCTGGCATATATATCCTTTTCAACTCGGTATGATAATCCTTTAGCCGTTCTTAATTTTTGCAGATACCCCTCTTTATGCATGCTTTCAATTAATTCAGGGGTTGCTCCGGTTTTTATCAAGGTATCATCTTCTAGAAATACTGTGTCAAAGGTTGAGATATTGTTATCCATGATATTTTCTCGCTGTTTCTGAATTTATGTCTCAAAAGTTATATTTACAATACATGGTATAGATGTCGGGAAGTGGTAATGGAGGGAGCCCGCAGGGCGACCGATGTACCCCTTCCGCGGCGATATTTGAGAGGAGTATACCATGAGTAATGAAAAGGACAAGAACAATTCTGGAGATAAGAAAGAGAATAAGGTCTGCAAACACGCTTTGGAAATGTTTGTATCAGATCCGATAAAAGTAGATAAAATTAAAAAATATACAAGAGATGAACTTCATACCAGATAAGCC